>NZ_BAACAP010000232.1:0-108635 GCF_045865695.1 Scytonema hankhaensis NUACC26 | reverse complement strand
CAGTTACTTTATCCTAGTACAAATCGTCAAATGACCGACCCGGAACTCAAAGAAGTTTTGCAACAAGTCAACCTGCAAAACTTGCTGGATCGAGTCAAAGGCTTTGATACAGAAGTTCCTTGGGAAAATATATTATCGCTAGGAGAACAACAACGCCTTGCCTTTGCAAGGCTGATAGTGACTCATCCTAGTTTCACTATCTTAGATGAAGCAACAAGTGCCTTGGATTTGAAGAACGAAGGGAATTTATATCAACAGTTACGATTAACGAAAACAACGTTTATTAGTGTTGGACATCGAGAAAGTCTATTTGATTATCATCAATGGGTTCTGGAACTTACACAAGATTCTGGTTGGCAACTTGTAACTGTGCAGGATTATCGGCGACAAAAAGCAAAAGAAATTGTCACTAATACTTCTGAAAATGCTGAAATTACAATAGATAATTCATCTCAAGATAAATCCCAAAATGAGTTAGAAATCAGCACAAGCGAAAGGCTTTCTCATCAGGAAATGAATGCATTAACCCACTATTCCCTTACCACTATTAGAAGTAAGGCAAGCAAAGGGGAGTCTATCACTACTAGGGACGGCTTCACCTATCGCTATGATAAAAATCCTAAGGTGTTGAAATGGGTGAGAGCTAAATGACCACTAATCGATAGCACCTACTCATCAAAGACACCTTGTTCAAATAACTCTAACACCTCTTGTGCCGTGAAACTGCGTTCATGCTGGATGGCAAGGGATTTGATACAAGAGCGCATTTTCTCATATCGCTCTCTTGGTTGGGGTCTTTGCAGTAGGTTTTCAAAAAGGTACTGAAAATTACTTGCTCCACTACCTTTACCAAACCAAACCTCTAGATCGTGATAAGGTAAATCGGAGTAGCTTTTGCGATCGTACAGAAAAGAATTGACATGGATGCCTGACTCTGAGCGTTGAGATGCTCGAGAGTAAGGAGGAGCAGGACGAACCCCCAGTTGCTCCATGTATTCGGTAACGTGGGCGATGGCATCGTAGTCAATCCCTTCTACCTCTATTCCGAAGCGAACCCGTAGACCGTTTAATACCTGTTCTAGAGCTACATTTCCTGCTCGTTCTCCGATACCCAAAAATGTTCCTGAAACCATGGAAGCTCCAGCAATGATTGCCTGGAGGGTATTTTCCAGTGCCATACCCAAGTCGTTGTGGAAGTGAACAGCTAAACGAGCTTCATTGGTGCACTGACGAAGGTCATTAATCCAAATGTATGTCTTCTCTGGGCTAAGAGTTCCTACCGTATCACAAACCATAAAGTGGTCTACATAAGGCTCAAAGGAGCGGATGCATTCAACTAAATAGTCAAAATCAGCTCTTGAAGCATCCTCAGCCGCAAAGTATACTGTCAGTCCTGCTTCACGAGTGGCGTAGCGTAAATTTTCTAGAATTTTGTTAAGCGCGTTTTGGCGTATAGTATTGATGACAGCCTGAGGGATACCATCATCTATCGTTTTCCCTTTAAAGTCTGGAGATTGACGAATTTGGGGATCTCTGAGGAATAGAAGTCGGTCAGAGACAGCATGGAAGAGGGTGAGGCGCTTGACGCCACAAGCTACTGCCTGGTCAATGTACTTTTGACCCATCATTGTTGCCGAGATGATAATGCTACCTAAACCTTCTGATATCAATGCCTGGAGCGCAGATTCTTCAGTTTCGCACATGGCTGGCATGATAACGATGGATTCCACCCCGGCTTTAGCTATGAGGTGAGCCAGGTTTTTTTTATTTGCGTAGGAGAAGAACACTCCAGCTTGTTGTTCCCCATCTCTAAGAGTTTCGTCAGAAATTTTTAAGCAAAGAGTTTGCATAACTAAAGTTATTTGCTATTTGCAAGATTTTATAGGAATCATTTATAATTGGCACCTCCGAACAGGGAGATGCCATGTTTTGAGAAAATTACTCCCCAAAAGCCACCCAATTTGCCCAGAGTGAATGAATTCGGCTATCACCCCATGTTTTGTACTCTAAGTCGAATCCTGTTGGGGTTACATTTACAGGTTTAACTGTGAGACGATGGTTGGAGTCATTATATTCAGGTTTTTTTTGGAACATATTTCCTAATTGTTTAACCCAATTTATTACGGTTGTATGATGTACTTTTTTCACGCGCTCAATTGCACGAAATCCTGAACCATTGAGATACATTTCTAAACATTCTTTTTTCAATTCTTCTGAGTAACCTTGATGTTCGTAAGAATCTATAAATTGACGACCACAGCGAACACATATGTGATGCGTGTTTACCACCTTTTTTCCCGTTCTTACGAATGTGAGTTGATGCACACCTTGGACATTGCATAGCGATCGCCCGAATTCATACTTCTATTATGCAACGCCAAATATTTGCACTTCTTTAATCAAAAAAACACGATTTTATGCGTTGAAGCGCAGTTATAAACAAATTAAGAAATGTAACCACTCTTTTAAAAATATGAAAAATAGGTAGAAATAAGTTGTAAATCTATGGGAGGACAGGCAATAGAAGTACCTGCTAATCCTTTGATGGTTTGACGAGCATCAAATTGTGGTTTTTCAGCACTTATAACTTTGGCTGCATTCAGAAGTTTTGGTAATGGTGCCAGCATATTTTTTTCGCAGTGGTTGCTAGAAGCATAATCCTTTATTTCCATTACCCATTGCTCGTAGGAAACTTCTTTAAGAGAGTAACCTAAAGAGCCAATTAATTCAAGCAGTTTTTTCCAAGAAATAGGCTGAGGATTGACTATATGAAATGCTTTGCCTAAAGAATTTTCTTGTTGGGATAAGCGAACTATTGCCTGACTGCAATAATCGACTGGAACGATGTTTAGTTCTACGTCTAAGGCTGGAAATTTTCCTAATTGGATGCAGGCTTTAACAAACTGGAGAAAGAAGTTGTTGAATTTCCCATAGATTCCAGTTTGGCTGTGCCCCATGATTCTTGTCGGTCGGTAAATACAGGCAGGCAAACCTCTTTCTTGTGCTATTCTTACCAACTGCTCTGCCACCCATTTACTTTGCTTATAGCTATTGTTTAGACCAGCATCAAATACGGGTATATCTGTTTCTTTAACTTGGTCAACTTGAGAATAGGCTTGACTAAAAAAAACGACTACTGTGGAAATGAAATGGACGGGTTTAGTTTGTGTTAAACTAGCCAAACGGAGAATTTCCTGAGTTCCTAAAACATTGGTAGGTTTCACTACGGAGTAGGGAACACTAAAATCTAGATGAGATCCATTGTGGTAAATGACATCGATTTGACTAGCTAATTGGCTAAACTGTTGTTCTACAAGACCAAGCAGCGGTTGAGATAAATCTCCAACTATAGGGATGATACGGGAACTGAAACTGTCCTGCCAGAGGAAGTAAAAGTCTAAATGTTTTTTGAGACGCTCTTTCCCTGCTTCAGCATCGCTACAACGGATTAGACAATAAATATCTGCTGTAGTTTTATGAAGGAGTTCGTCCAGTAAATAGGCACCGATAAAACCAGTTGCTCCGGTTAAGAAAATAGATTTTGGAGCGTTAGAATTTTCGGACAGAGGGTTTTCAAACCTGATAGCAGGATCTAGAACAGCTTCCTCTTCTAAATTTAGGGTGTTAACGGCAGAATTTAACATAATTTTAGGACTATGACCTACTCATCAAAAACACCTTGCTCGAATAACTCCAACACCTCTTGTGCGGTAAAACAGCATTCCTGCTCGATCGCCAGGGATTTGATAACTGAGCGCATTTTCTCATACCTCTGTTTGGGTTGGGGTCTTTGCAGTTGTTTCTCAAAAAGGTACTGGAAATTACTTGCTCCGCTAAATTTGCCAAACAGAACTTCTAATTCTTCATAAGGTAAGCTAGAGTAACTCTTGCGATCGTACACTAAAGAATTGATATGGATGCCTGAAGAGGAACGTTGCGCGGCTTTTGAGTAAGGAGGAGCAGGGCGAACCCCCAGTTGCTCAATGTATTTTGTCACTTGGGCGATCGCATCGTAGTCAATTCCTTCCACCTCCATCCCAAAACGAACTCGCAAACCGTCTAACACCTGCTCGATAGCTACATTTCCCGCTCGTTCTCCAATACCCAAAAAAGTGCCTGAAACCATCGAAGCTCCGGCGGTAATTGCTTGAAGAGTATTTTCCAATGCCATACCCAAATCATTATGGAAGTGGACACCTAAAGGAGCTTCGTCGGTACATTGACGAAGATCGTTGAGCCAAATATACGTCTTCTCTGGACTAAGAATTCCTAGAGTATCACAAAGCATAAAGTGTTGGACATAGGGTCTAAAGGAGCGGATGCATTGAACTAAAAAATCAAAGTTAGCTCTGGAAGCATCTTCAGCTGCGAAATCTACTGTTAGTCCTGCTGTGTGGGTAGCGTAATGTAAAGAATCTAGAATTTTGGCGAGAGCGTTTTGGCGAGTAGTGTCGATAATAGATTGAGGGATGTTATCATCAATTGTCTTACCTTGAAAGTCAAGAGATTGACGAATTTGGGGGTCTCTCAGGAATAAAAGTCGGTCAGAAACAGCATGGAAAAGGATGATGCGCTTGACTCCGTAAGCTTTAGCCTGGTCGATGTATCGCTGACACATCATTGTTGACGAGGTGATGATGCTATCTAAACCCTCTGATACCAATACTTTGACAAGAGATGCTTCAAGGTCGCAAATAGAGGGCATGATAGCCATCGAGTCTACCCCAGTTTTGGCAATCAGGTGAGCCAGGTTTTTTTTGGTTGCGTAAGAGAAGAACACTCCCGCCTGTTGTTCTCCATCTCGCAGGGTTTCATCAGATATTTTCAGTGGAATCTGCATTGTTAAGTTTCAGGTGAGTAAAGACTGGACTATTCACTAACTGCTCTGGATCAGCGACAATTGCTGCTAACAGAGCCTCGAAATTCTTCGCCATGCGAGCGATCGTATCCGCATCAAACAAATCTTTTTTATACTGCCACCTCCCCTCTACAACCGTTCCATTGGAAGTATTTTTTTCCCAGATAAACAGATTTAAATCCGGTCTCATGATTAATTTCTTTTGCGGTAAGGAAGTTATAGTCAAACCTGGTAATTCCAATTGTTCTGGCATTGGCTCTAGTAAGAAGTCCACAATCACTCTAAAAAAGGGTTTTTTCCGCTGGGATTGCGGCTGTAAAGTTTTTGCCAAGTGCTCAAATGGTACATCTTGGTTAGCCATAGCCTCTAGCATCTGTTGTCGGACTCGAGTCAGTAACTCAGTGAAACTTGGATTTCCCCCCAAGTCGATCCGCAACGCCAAGATCCTACTAAAATGCCCAATCAAAGTTTTGAGCTTCCAGTCATCACGATTAGTAGCGGGAATACCCAGCACAATGTCTTCAGTGCCACTGTAGCAGTAGAGAAAGGTGACAAAGGCTGTTAGTATAGTTGTGAACAAAGACACTTGGCGAAGCTGGCTCAAGGCTTTGAGTTTCTCAGTCAATTCCGGGGAAAGCTGATACTCAAAAGTGCCTCCACGGAAAGTTTGAGTGGCAGGAAGTGGTCTGTCGGTAGGAAGTGGCAACAGTGCGGGTTCCTTACTCAACCATTGCTGCCAGTAGTTAAGCTTGGTTTGAAGCACTTCTGGGGTAAGGGATTGTCGCTGCCATTGAGCATAATCGCCATACTGTAAGGGCAATTGGGGCAGAGGCGAGGGTTTGCCTGATGAGAAGGATTCATAGAGTACGACCAACTCTTGGAGAAGTATTTCGAGAGACCCATCATCTACCAGGAGGTGGTGCAGACAAATCAGCAGGATATGAGATTTTTCTGCAAGTCGAATCAGTTTGACGCGCAACCAAGGATCTTTATCAAGAGAAACAGGAATTAGCAGTTCCTCCTCAGTTAATCTTTCTATCTCCTTTAGCTGTTCGGGTTCTGGCAAATGCAATTCCACTACCGACATATTAACAATATTAACAGTGGCAACTGGGGCAATGACCTGCATTAGAGAACCATTCACCTCTTGTAAAGTTGTACGTAAGATGGAATGACGGCGAATAATCTCATTAAAGCTCTTTTGCAGTATTGCTACATCTAGCTGCCCCGTAAGGCGGAAGCTGTAGGGGATATTGTAAGAAACGTTAAGATTTAACTTTTGGTAAAACCAAAATCGCTCTTGAATAAAGGAGAGAGGAAAGTGATTAATCTCTGTATTTAAACTAGTAGCAATTCTTTCAATTTCTAGGGATGAGGATTTTTCGCTTAAAGAAACTGCTAATTTGGCAATAGTTGGCGCGTTAAACAGATCCAGCATTTGGCAAGTTTTGCCTAGTTCCTTTTGCAGTCTGTTCAACAGAACAATGGTTTTAAGGGAATCTCCTCCCAAGCTAAAGAAGTTGTCGTCAACGCCAACTCGCTCGAGATCCAATACTTCTGCCCACACCCGCGCCAATATTTCTTCTTGTGGGGTGCGAGGCGCTACGTAGGTTTTTTCCCATAACAGATAACTATGAGCTGGTAACTGAGCTAATGCCTGACGGTCTACTTTATCATTAGGTGTCAGGGGGAATTCTTTTAAGACTCCAAATGCTGTTGGCAGCATATATTCCGGTAATTTACCTTGCAAGAAACCGCGCAAAGATGGTATCACTTCTTGCTGCATCTGCTCACAAGAACCCAAGTTAGGGACTACGTAAGCAACCAAACGTTTATCCCCAAGCTTATCTTCTTTGGCGATCGCAACTGCTTGTCCAATCGTCGGATGTTGTTCTAAGAGAGCTTCTATTTCACCCAGTTCGATGCGAAAGCCACGAATTTTCACCTGGTTGTCGATGCGACCAAGAAATTCGATATTGCCATCGGGTAAATAACGTCCATAATCTCCGGTTTTATAAAGGCGTTGCGCTTTGTTAAAAGGGTTTTGGATAAATTTTTCGGTTGTTAAATCCGGGCAGTTGAGATAGCCTCTAGCTAGACCGGCACCCCCAATATACAGTTCGCCCCTGACTCCAATCGGTACTGGTTGCAACTCAGTATCAAGAATATAGGTTTGGGTATTGGCAATTGGGCGACCTATGGGAATAGAGGACTGTGTATTTTCTGGGATGTAATTAGATAAGTCAAAGAACATTGCCACTACAGTCGTTTCTGTGGGACCATAGGCATTGAGCAACTGTGGCGGTTCCACTAGCTTCAGGGAGTGCAACATATCCCGTACATACTCTTGCCACAGCTTGACTTTTTCTGGTAGTACTCGTTCTCCGCCGATAAATACCAGTCGTAAAGATGGGGGTAAGCTGTCGTGGGTTCTGGCTAATTCAGTGATTAACTGGTGCCAAAATGCGGTTGGCAGATTGATTAGCGTCAGCTTCCACTCCCAGCACTTTTGCACAAATGTCGAGAGCGAACTCAACATTTGTTGGGTGCGAAGTACCACAGTTCCACCCACACTCCAGCAAGGGTAAATATCTTTTGATACGACATCAAAACTAATAGAGCCAAATTGCAGGACGCGATCGCTACTGTTGATTCCCCATTTTTCGGTTTCTGCCTCTGTAAAATTGACTACAGAGCGATGTTCGATCGTTACCCCTTTTGGCTTGCCTGTTGAGCCTGAGGTATAAATGACATAGGCTAAATTTTCTGGTTTTACCTCCGATGATAGATTATGTTCACTTTTACCAGACCACAACTGCCGATCGCGATCCAAGCATAAGACTTTCGCGTCAGTTCCTGGTAATAAATCTACTAAGTGACGCTGAGTCAGCACTATCGGTACACGAGCATCACTCACCATATATGCTATGCGCTGTTGTGGGTAGTTAGGGTCTATGGGCACATATGCTCCTCCCGCTTTGAGAATGCCTAAAATCCCAACGACCATTTCCAAGGAACGTTCCACACACAGTCCCACTAGCACTTCTGGTTTAACTCCCAATGTATGGAGATAATGCGCTAATTGATTGGCTTTTTGATTGAGTAAGTGATAGGTTAACTCCTGTTCTTCTGAGACTACAGCGAGCGCATTAGGTGTGCGTTCCACTTGTTCTTCAAACAACTGGTGAATACATTTGTCTTGGGGATAATTTCTGGTGGTATTATTAAATTTAAAAATAATTTTTTTTAATTCTATTTCAGAGCTTATTGATTGTTCTTTAAATAACACGTTAGAGCTTAAGTCAATTTCGTTTTGAGATAGTTTTTGTACAGTCATCTTAATTTATGTCCCTTCAGATTTTCGATTTTAATGACCTCAATTCACTAATCCTAAAAACCCGGTTTCTCGGAGTTGATAAGAGCGAAATTTCCATCTTTTACCAGGTAGAAACCGGGTTTTTTATCCTAGCCTCGTTTCTGCTCAACTCAAACAAGGAGTTCCTTTACTGAACGCTCTGGAGAAGCGATAATTGCCTCTAACAGAGTCTCGAAATTCTTTGCCATCTGAGCAATTGTTTGCTTCTCGAACAAATCTTTTTTATACCGCCACCACACCTGTAGACTCGTTCCAGAAGCAGTATTTTCTTGCCATATGAGTAAACCTAGGTCAACCCTCGCCATTAATTCTTGTATAGGCGAGGAAGTTACAGTCAAACCGGATAATTTCAACTCTTCTTTCGGTGCTTCAAGCAAGAAGTCTAGATATACTCTAAAGAAGCGTTGATTGCGCTGACGTTCGAGTTGTAAAGTTTTTGCCAATTGCTCAAACGGCACATCTTGGTTAGCCATAACTGAAAGCATCTCCTGGCGAACCCTATTCAGCAATTCATTAAAACTAGGATTCCCTTTGAGGTTAATACGCGGCACCAACATCAGGCCAAAATCGCCAATCAAAGATTCAAACTTCGGGTGGTTGCGGTTAGTAGTAGGAACGCCAATAACAATGTCTTCAGTACCACTATGGTAGTAGAGTAAGGTAGCAAAAGCTGCTAGTATAGTTGTGAACAGAGTAACTTGTTTTTTCTGACTCAAGGTTTTCAGCTTTACACTCAGATCGGGGGAAAGCTGACACTCAAGAGTATCTGCACGGAAAGTTTGAGTGGCAGGAAGTGGTCTGTCGGTAGGAAGTGGTAACAGTGGGGGTTCCAAGTTCAACCATTGCTGCCAGTAGTTGCGCTTAGCTTGGAGCACCTCTGGGGTGAGAGATCGACGTTGAGTGAGGGCATAATTACCATACTGCAAAGGTAAAGGAGCCAGTGGCGAAGGTTTGTCTGTGAGAAAGGCTTCATAGAGCACGCTCAACTCTTGAAGTAATATGTCTATAGACCTTTCATTTGCAATCAGCATATGCATACAAATTAGCAGAATGTGGGATTGTTCTCCTAGTTTCAGCAGCATAACTCGCAACCAAGGATCTTTATCAAGAGTAACCTGGCGCTGCTTCTCCTGGTCAATCAACTTTTCTACCTCTTTTAGCTGCGTGTGGTCTGGCATACTTTGCAACTGAACTACTGACATATTGACAGTAGCAACTGGAGCAACCACCTGCATGAGGGAACCATTCACCTGTTGTAAAGTTGTACGTAGGATGGAGTGGCGGCGAATGATTTCATTGAAACTCTTTTCGAGTACTGCTACATTAAGTGGTCCTGTGAGGCGGAAGTAGTTATAGAGATGGTAAAAACTACCGAATTTTCGATAAAAATAAAATCGCTCTTGTAGAAAGGAGGGAGGGAAGTAACTATTATCAGTATTTGAACTTTTGGTAATCTCTTCGATTTCGGGCAATGAAGATTTTGCTGTTAAAAAATCTGCGAAGTCGGCAATAGTTGGTGCATTAAACAAATCAACCATTTGAAATGTTTTGCCTAGCTGTTGTTGCACTCTATTCAACAAAACGATCGCCTTAAGAGAATTTCCCCCTAGTTCAAAAAAGTTGTCATGAATTCCAACTTGCTCAATGTCCAACACTTCTGCCCACAAACGCGCCAACATTTCTTCTTCTGGGGTGCGAGGAGCTACATAAGTTTTTTCTGATGATAAATAACTATCAGTAGGTAACTGGGCTAGGGCTTGACGGTCTACTTTATCATTGGGCGTGAGCGGCAATTGTTCTAAGATTTTAAATGCTGTTGGGAGCATATATTCAGGTATTTTACCTTGAAGGAAATCGCGCAAAGATGGTATGATTTCTTGCTGCTCCACTTCATCATAAGATTTGAGATGAGGAACCACGTAAGCGACCAAACGTTTATCCCCTAGTTTATCTTCAACAGCAATAACCACTGCTTGTCCAATCGTTGGATGTTGTTCTAAGAGAGCTTCAATTTCACCTAGTTCGATGCGAAAGCCCCTAATTTTTACTTGGTTATCAATGCGACCTAGAAACTCAATATTACCGTCCGGGAGATAACGAGCATAGTCACCAGTTTTGTAAAGGCGTTGTGAGGTATGGAAAGGGTTTTGGATAAATTTTTCGGTTGTTAAATCCGGGCGGTTGAGATAGCCTCTAGCTAACCCTGCACCGCCAATATGTAGTTCGCCCTTGACCCCAATTGGTACTGGTTGCAACTCAGAGTCGAGGATATAGATTTGTGTATTCGCGATCGCTCTACCAATGGGTACTTCCTTTAATGTTTCTTCTAGCACATAAGCCGACAAGTTGCAATAGGTGGCGTCTACAGTCGCTTCTGTGGGACCGTAGGCGTTAATTAACTGTGGAGGTTCCACCAACTGGTGAGAGTGTAACATCTGTTGCACGTACTCTTGCCACAGCTTAACCTTTTCCAGCAGCACTCGTTCTCCGCCGATAATCACTAGTCGTACCGATGGGGATATGCTCTGTTTTGTTCTCGCTAATTCTGTAATAAGTTGGTGCCAAAATGCTGGCGGTAAGTGCAACACTGTTAATTGCCACTCCTGGCACTTTTGCACAAATGTAGAGATAGAGCTTAACATCTCCTGAGTGCGTAGCACCACAGTACCACCAGAAATTAAGCACGGATGAATTTCTTGTACGGCGACATCAAAACTAATGGAAGCAAATTGCAAGACTCGATCGCGGCTACTCATTCCCCATTCTACCTTCGCCGCTTGTGTGACATTCATGATGGATCGATGTTCGATCGTCACCCCTTTTGGCTCACCTGTCGAGCCTGAGGTGTAGATGACATACGCCAAATTTTCCGGTTTGCTAAGGCTCTTTGGATTCTGTTGGGTTTCACCCGACCATATTTCTAAATCCCTATCCAAGCAGACGACTTTTGCCTCAGTCGCAGGTAATAAGTCTAGTAAGTGCTCCCCAGTTAATATTACCGAAACCTGAGAATCACTCACCATATATGCTATGCGCTCAACTGGATAGTTAGGATCTATGGGCACATACGCTCCCCCTGCTTTGAGAATGCCTAATATGCTAACGATCATTTCTAAGGAACGTTCCACACACAATCCTACCAGTACTTCTGGTTTAACCCCTACTTTTTGCAGATAATGCGCTAATTGATTGGCTTTTTGATTGAGTGAGTGATAGGTTAACTCCTGTTCTTCTGAGACTACAGCGAGCGCATTAGGTGTACGCTCGGCTTGCTCCTCAAACAACTGATGAATACATTTGTCTTGTGAATAATTTCTGGTGGTATCATTAAATTCAAATAAAATTTTCTTTAAGTAAGTGTCGGGTATGATTTGCAATTCTTTGATAGGCACATTAGGGCTACGAAGGATTTCGCCTAACAGAAATTCAAAACACATCTTGAAACGTTCTATTTCATCTGTGGTAAAAATACCCAAGCTAAAATCTAAATCTATCCGAATATTGGCTTGGTTCTCATCTCGCTCGATTAATACAATTAAAGGATATTGTTCGACTCCATTTGTTAGAGGGATAAATTCAACTGGACTCTCTGCAAAAGTTGTCTCCAATTTTAACTCAGAATAACTAAACTCTATATCAAACAGTTGTTGTTGCCTCTCTCCCACAAATTTCCCTTCACCTTTGATATCGCTAATAGAAACGCGCTCGTGCTCCTGCACTTGATGCAATTCCTTCCCAATTGCTTGAGTCAATTCTACAAAACTTAGGTTGGTACTAAAACGGAACCACACCGGAACAACATTCATAAAGAATCCTACCGTTTGTTCAAAAGCTGTTCGGCGATTTTCGGTAGTGATTCCAATGACCAAATCTTCTCTCGAATTGAGTCGGACAAAATAGCAATAAACTATTCCCATTATCATCTGATAAGGAGAGGTATTATTAGCTTTGGCAAAATTAATTATATCTTTGTAAGAGTCCCCTGTAAAATTTAGTGTAATTCTTTGGCTAGGTATGGTTTGTTCTTTGAATTTCTGTGTTTGTTCTCGAACCATCAGTGGCTCTGGCAGTGAGGAGTATTTTTCTAGCCAATAACGTTTATCCTGTACAAACTTTTCCGAGTTCAGATAGATGCGATCTTCTTCAATAAAATCCCGATAAGAATAGCTATTTTGTTCGCTATACGCTTGTCCTGTCAACAAGCAATTATAGACTTCGGCTACGCGCCGAACAATCAGTGATATGGTTCGCGCATCTGCAATCAAATAATGATATTTTTTTAACCAAAAATAACTCTTATCTGAGATTTTGCATAAGGCAAATTGGAAGAAGAGGTTTTCATAGATTTGAAAAGGTTTAACAAACTCCTCTTTCATCCATTGAATTGCCTGATTTTGAGCATTTTCTCGCTCGGAAAAATCATATAAATCCAGAGCGATACTAAGATTTTCAGCAAAGGTTTGCGTGGGTAAACTAACTCCTGTATGAAGAATAATCCGGAGAGCGTCGTTTTCCTGAATAACTCGATTAATGGCTTTGTGAAAAATTGTAAAATCAACAGATCCATCAATTTTGACATAACCACCGACATTATACAGTGGCACATTGGGATATAGTATTTGGTTGAACCAAACTTCTCTTTGTGGGGACGAAAGTGAATAGTGCTGTTCTTCAAATAACTCCTTAGAGCTAGAGTAAATTTCATTTTGAGATGGTTTTTGTGCAGTCATTTTATTTATGTCTCTCCCAATTTTCGATTTTAATGACCTCAACTCACTAATCCTAAAAACCCGGTTTCTCGGAGTTGATAAGAGCAAAATTTCCATCTTTTACCAAGTAGAAACCGGGTTTTTTATCCTAGCCTCGTTTCTGCTCAACTCAAACAAGGAGTTCCTTTACTGAACGCTCTGGAGAAGCGATAATTGCCTCTAACAGAGTCTCGAAATTTTTTGCCATACGAGCAATTGTTTGCTTCTCGAACAAATCTTTTTTATACCGCCACCACACTTGTAGACTCGTTCCAGAAGAAGTATTTTCTTCCCATAAGAGCAAACCCAAGTCTATCCTGGTCAGCGATTCTTCTTGCGGTGGTAAGAAAGTTAGACTCAAATCTGGTAACTGCCATTGTTTTATGGGTGGCTATAATAAGAAGTCTACACATATCTTGAAAAGGAGATGATTGCCTTGGCGTTCGAGTTGTAAGGTTTTTGCCAATTGACCAAAGGGCACATCTTGGTTAGCCATAGCTGAAACCATCTCCTGTCGAACTCGAGTTAGTAACTCATTGAAACTAGGATTTCCCTTCAGGTTAATACGTAGCACCAACATTTTACCAAAATCGCCAATCAGAGATTCGAGCTTCCAATGATTGCGGGTGGTAGCAGGAGCGCCAATAACAATATCTTCACAGCCACTGTAGCAGTAGAGTAAAATGGCAAAGGCTAAGAAATACTTGGGATCTAGTAATAATTCCTCTTCCGCTTTGCGTCGTTGGTTAATTCTTTGTTGCAATTTGCTCTTTTCGACATGACTAGCCGCACGATAGAATTCCACGCAAGTGCAATAAGTTTCTAAAAGCGCTAAATTGCGAATGTCACCAATTAAAATGTGACCGCCACTTTTCACCAACTTGAGTGCCCCTGCCAAGACACGTAACAAGTAACCAGCATTGGGGAAGTATTGCAAAACTGAATTCATGATGATAGTATCAAAGCTGGCTTCTGCCAATCCCCTCAAATCATCTGCTGTGCGTTCTAATAAAGTGACATGGTCTAAGCCTGGAACAATCGGTTGAATTTGGCGAATGTAATCTAGAGCAGATTTTGAATAATCAATCCCCACATACTCTTGACAATTAGGTGCTATTCGCGTCAGCAACAAACCTGTCCCACAACCAATTTCTAACACTTTTTTTGGTTTTAAATCTTGAATGCGAGCTACAGTTTGTTTAACCCATTCGTGCATTTCAGCTTCGGGGAGCGGCTCAAGGGTATAACTGCTATTCCAGCCAAATATGTTAAAGGTAGCATTTTGTTCAGTCGGTGTTTGGCGATCGGGTTGTTCATAGATTGTTTGCCAAAGAGAAATGTATTCCTGCTGCAATCTTTCTGGCTCCGCTCGCTCAAGAGAACCGAAATCAGGGACTACGTAAGCAATCAAGCGTTTATCACTTAGAGAATCTTCTTGAGGGATAACGACTGCTTGTGCAATCGCCGGATGTTGCTCCAAGACAGATTCAATTTCACCCAGTTCGATGCGAAAGCCCCGAATTTTTACTTGGTTATCAATGCGACCTAGAAACTCAATATTACCGTCCGGGAGATAACGAGCATAGTCACCTGTTTTGTAAAGGCGTTGCGAGGTATTGAAAGGGTTTTGGATAAATTTTTCGGTTGTTAAATCCGAGCGGTTGAGATAGCCTCTAGCTAGACCGTCCCCCCCAATATACAGTTCGCCCCTGACTCCAATTGGTACTGGTTGTAATTCAGTATCAAGAATATAGGTTTGGGTATTGGTAATTGGGCGACCTATAGGAATAGAGGACTGTGTATTTTCTGGGATGTAATTAGATAAGTCAAAGAACATTGCCACTACAGTCGTTTCTGTGGGACCATAGGCATTGAGCAACTGTGGCGGTTCCACTAGCTTCAGGGAGTGCAACATATCCCGTACATACTCTTGCCACAGCTTGACTTTTTCTGGTAGTACTCGTTCTCCGCCGATAAATATCAGTCTTAAAGATGGAGGTAAGCTTTCGTGGGTTCTGGCTAATTCAGTCATCAACTGGTGCCAAAATGCGGTTGGCAGATTCATCACCGTCAGCTTCCACTCCCAGCACTTTTGCACAAATGTCGAGAGCGAACTCAACATTTGTTGGGTGCGAAGTACCACAGTTCCACCCACACTCCAGCAAGGGTAAATATCTTTTGATACGACATCAAAACTAATAGAGCCAAATTGCAGGACGCGATCGCTACTGTTGATTCCCCATTTTTCGGTTTCTGCCTCTGTAAAATTGACTACAGAGCGATGTTCGATCGTTACCCCTTTTGGTTTGCCTGTTGAGCCTGAGGTGTAGATGACATATGCTAAATTTTCTGGTTTTACCTCTGATGATGGATTGTGTTGATTTTGACCTGACCACAACTGTCGATCGCGATCCAAGCATAAGACTTTCGCGTCAGTTCCTGGTAATAAATCTACTAAGTGACGCTGAGTTAGCACTATCGGTACACGAGCATCACTCACCATATATGCTATGCGCTGTTGTGGGTAGTTAGGGTCTATGGGCACATATGCTCCTCCTGCTTTGAGAATACCTAAAATCCCAATGACCATTTCCATCGAACGTTCCACACACAGTCCCACCAGCACTTCTGGTTCAACTCCCAATGTTTGGAGATAATGCGCGATTTTGTTTGCCTTTTGATTTAGTGAGTGGTAGGTTAACTCCTGTTCTTCTGAGACTACAGCGAGCGCATCTGGTGTGCGTTCTACTTGTTCTTCAAACAACTGATGAATACATTTGTCTTGGGGATAATTTTTGGTGGTATCATTAAATTCAAAAATAATTTTTTTTAATTCTATTTCAGAGCTTATTGATTGTTCTTTAAATAACACGTTAGAGCTTGAGTCAATTTCGTTTGGAGATGGTTTTTGTGCAGTCATCTTAATTTATGTCCCTTCAGATTTTCGATTTTAATGACCTCAATTCACTAATCCTAAAAACCCGGTTTCTCGGAGTTGATAAGAGCGAAATTTCCATCTTTTACCAAAATGTGCTGTCGATCTACAGCAATACGATGACCGCTAAGAGCGCACTTCTACTCCTTTCTCAGTAGGAGTTTTAACTCTGGCACGATAAATTCCAGATTTGACGTGTTTGCGAGTTTCAACGAACCGGACTAAATCGAAATTTGTTTGAGTCGGCGATTGCCGACTTCAGCTATCAACCTCAGAATAAATTCTTAGGCTTTCCGATCTCGTCTATCTCGATCGATTTCTAAGTAAATATTAAATTGATGGTTAAGTCACATAGAACACATTAACCTATTGTCTCTCCAAAATTAAGCTATGTACCGCTATTTTTTACTTGTATAAAATGCTATTCATTAGAATTACTTATATAAAATTCCTTAACCGAGTAAATCTTTAATGTTCGATTTAATACTTAAAAATAAAGTATTTTTTAGCTATAGAGTATTATGCTACACTAGTATTCCACAACTTAATTGCAGTAAATACTGAAAACTACACTTTTTCGTTATTTGAAATACTAAGTATTATTTAAGTATTAACACTCAAAACTTTTTATTGTATTTAAAAATACGTAAAGCTATCTTTTTTCTGTCAGATAACTTTTTAAAGTACTTGAAAAGTCTTACTACCAAGCATTTGTTCGTAGTATTGTTGTTGTTTTAAGTTATCAGAATAATTAATAAAGAAATAAATTCAGATAAATTATGCTGTAACGTATGTCTTTTCTTTTTTGAGAATTCACTCTAAAAATTTCTTCATAAAACGTAGTATAGGCTAGTGTTGAATCAATTGGCTAGGGGGGAAAGGATAAAGTCTTTTACGTGTACCATAATCCGTTTGAATTTACACTTTTATTTATTATTCTGATGATTCAACAAACAAATAATACAATGACTAAGTCTTTGAAAACAAGTATTTCAAGGATTTTTTTTATAAATATGTATAATACAGAACTTCTAGTTATGGTCATCATAACTAGAAGTTCTTGGTATATTTTTTATTAAACATACGGTTCTATTAAGTATTCATATTTAGAATTTAATATAAAAAATAACAACTATAAATCGATAGATTATTAGGTTTTAACCAAAAACGTATAAGTTAGTTAAATAAGTATCTTGTTATACATTAATAAATTTAAAATATACCTTTAACTTTAGAGACAATCTAGATTATTCTGGTTTCATCAAATGACGACGCCTAATCAAATGTGAGTCAAAATAAGCTCAATCAAACCTGAGGCTTATACAGCACCTACATTGGCGTCTGAACTTTTTATATTTTGGATATATCAGGTGGTTGTTAGAATGCTTTCAAAGCAATTAACAGCTAAAAAGCATACTTAAGTTTAATTATCTTTATTTACGCTGGCTTAATCGCATATACAATTAAATGTTCCTAATTCAAGACAAAGAAACCTTAAATTCATGCAAAGAAAATGTAATTACTGATGGGCAGTTCATATTACACTACCCAGACATTTTTAAAATCTTTGAATGCCTTCAAAAGTTTTTTCCAGAACAATTAATATCGGAGAGCGCGGCAGTAGCACTGGAATGCGAGAATTCTATACCCAGTATAATAGTACTATTATACCTGCTGGAGAAAGGCTACAGTTTTCTACTTTTACCCAAAGAAGTTAAGACATCTCAACAACTAGATTCTCAGCAACCGATTCCCAGATTCTGCCGCTACAGATTGAGGGCTGAAAGTCTCACTGAAGAAGGAAAAGCGGTAAGTTTGGAAGATCCTAATAGCTTTTTGCAAATTCTGAAAAATGAAGAATGGATTGACTGCGATCGGGGAAAAAATTACGCTGGCAAAAAACTTTATATGCGAACATCAGGGAGTACCGGAACACCTAAAATCGCGGTTCACTCGCACGCAAATGTCCTTTCAAACTCACTCAACTGTGTGGAAAGATTAAGCTTGAAGGGCGATGACAGAGTGGCAATTCCCGTACCAATTTATCATATGTATGGTCTAGGTGCAGCGTTTCTTCCTAGTGTGGCAGTTGGAGCATCCATTGACATCCAGAAAGGTGCTAACCTGCTGAGATACCTACAGCGAGAGAAGGAATTTAACCCAAACATTGCTTTTATGACCCCGATTTTTTGCGAAACCTTGTTAAAAGGGCGAAAATCTTCTAGGGCATATAAACTGACGGTAGCAGCAGGCGATCGCATTAGAGAAGATACATTTGGAAAATATGAATCTCATTTCGGTTGTCTGGTAAAATTATACGGCAGTACGGAAATGGGAGTCATCGCGGCTGCTAATCCAGAAGATTCTCTGGAAGTACGCTTGCAAAAAGTCGGTTTACCGATGTCAGGCGTACAAATGCGTGTGGAAGAAAACCAAGCTGAAACCAATGACACTATCGGCGAACTCTGGTGTCACCATAAATATGGTTTCGATGGATATGTCGATGCAGACGGAATGCCAAAACATGAAAACCAAGATAGTCAGGATCGTTGGTTCCGAACAAAAGACTTGGGTCGAATTGGGTTGGACGGTTATATAGAAGTTCTCGGAAGATGCGATCGCAGTGTTAACCGAGATGGTTTATTGACGATCTTCAGTGACGTAGAAAAAGCAATTGAGACTATTGAAGGAATCGAATCCGTGGTAGTAGAATCTCACGGAGAAAGCCAACGAGGCAAAGGACTTATCGCTTACTGCGTCCTTGCCAAAGGCACAAATATTTCTGAAGCGGATATACGCGCATCCTGTTTCAATATTCTGCCCAAACGTGCAATTCCAGATTACGTATTGATTGTCAACTCCTTACCAATGCTACCTAATGGCAAGGTTGATAGACAAAAGCTCATCGCTATGACCGACAAACAAGAGGAAATGAATTTAATCAGGAGATAATAAAATGTTTGATATAGTAAACAATCTAAAAACAATTATTGCTGAGGAGCTAGATGTCAATCTCAAGCCCGAAGAAATTGATGAAAATGTATCTTTGTTTGAGGATGGTCTGGGATTTGACTCTATTGCTACCGTCGAGCTGATCTCTTTAATCGAGAAACATTTTGGTATAGAGTTTTCCGACTCCGAACTGGGAACTGAATCCTTCAGCAGCCTGAAAGTATTAGCTGATTTCATTGCTCAGAAAATGGAATCAAGACAAACACTAACAGCAGGATAAACGAAGAGAAGTATGCAAAAGTGACTCCTGTCTCCTGAGTACTCAACCCCTAACACGCAACACCATGACGTTAACAGTTGAACCCATCACCCTGTCCCCCCAACGAATACCTCTAATTCCTAACTATCCACCCTTTCGGCAATGGAGAAAAGAGGCACTGCAAGAGAAGCTACAAGAACAGCCGATGTGCATCTACGTTCATATCCCCTTCTGTACGCAAAGGTGCGCCTTTTGTTACTACAAAACAGTTGATTTGAAAGAAAGACCGGAAGTAGAAGGATATGTAGCAGATCTTTGTCAAGAAATCAAGATGGCTGCCGATCGCTTTCAGTTGGGTAACAGACCAATTCACGCTGTTTATTTTGGGGGAGGAACGCCAACCCTGCTCTTGGAGCATCACTTCGTACAAATTGTTGAATCCCTCCGGGAGAACTTCAAGTTCTTTGATGACAGAAAGCAGTTTTCCGTTGAAGCTGAACCGCTGACAGTTTCTAAGTCAAAAATGGAAGTTCTCGCTCAACTGGGAGTCAATCGTCTCAGTATGGGTGTACAATCCTTTAACAATAAGATTATCAAACTGAGCGGACGGGGACACGATGAAAAACAAGCTTACAGAGCTATAGATATTGCTCAGAAAGCTGGTCAAGGAAAATGGGCAATTAATATTGATTTGCTCAGTGGATTGGCTGGAGAAACACAAGAAACTTGGAAAGACAGTTTAGAATGCGCCATTAATACAGGAGTAGAGAGCATCACAGTTTATAAGATGGAAGCATTTGCTAACACAGGCGTTTATAAAACTGGAGTTAGAGAAGAAATCATACAACTCCCCGCAGAAGAGGAAGAACTGCAATTCATGCAGTACGCTATGGAGAGGTTTGAGCAGACTAACTACATCCCTTGGAGTTTCTTTACATATACCAAGAATGGAAGCGACAAGAGCGAGTACATTGCCAACATTTGGCGAGGAATGGATTTCTACGGTTTAGGTGTCTCCGCCTTTGGTTGTCTGGGGGATGTGCTGATTCAGAATACCAGCGATCTAGAAAAGTATGCACCTACCATTGAATCCGGGGAGTTACCTTTGTCCCGAGGCTACTGTTATAACAGTTTGGAGCGGATGATTCGAGATGTTTTGTTGGGAATGAAACTGCTAACTTTAGATTTGAAAGCCTTTCAAAAGAAACACGGTTTTAAGCTAGAGTCTATATGCTCTACTCCCTTGAAACAACTCAAATCACAAGACTTCATCTCTGTGTCAGACACAGAAATTAAATTGACGTCAAAGGGCATACTTTATGGGGACTATGTTGGTAAGACTCTGGCAGATTATCTTAAAGAAATGCGATGAAGCTAGACACCGAGTTCTACAAACTTCCCCTGCGCTTAGATATAAAGCGGCTAGAAGAGGAATTCCAATTCAGCGAACAGGATTGGAATGAGTATCCGACAAAGATAACTGGCAAGGCATGGATTATCCTGGTATCGGTAGCGGGTACCCTCAATGATGATTTCGCGATATCTGGTGCCATGCAGCCAACTCCTTTTCTGGAGCGTTGTCCTTACCTTAAACAGGTGATGAAAGCTCTCAATGCTCCCATCTCCCGCAGCTACTTGATGCGAATCACAGGTGGAACACAGACACCAGCGCAAGCAGATGACAACTACCACTGGTTTCGGCGAATGGCTGTTCACATACCCATCGTCACCAATCCTGCTGTACAATTCTTCTGTAATGGAAAAAATGTCCACATGGCAGCTGGGGAAGTTTGGGCATTCGATAATTCTCAGCTTCACTGGATGGTTAATAAGACGAACCAAGACTGCATTCATTTGATTGTGGAAACAAAAGGTTCATCGGCTTTTCAAAGTATGCTGGCGCAAGCTTTGCAACCCTATAAAAGTGACGGAGGCGATCGCCAATCAGATACAATACAAGTTAGCGACATTCCCGAAACCGTAAATGATGATGGTCAGATTCTCTGGGAACCTGACAGTTTTGAGGTATTAACCCCTCAAGAAATTGACAACCTAACTGCCCTTATCCTCAAAGATGCAGAAAACTCTTCTATGCAACAGAGCTTTCAGCGACTGGCTCAGAGTATGGAAGAATTTAGGAGACTGTGGAAAAAGGCTTTTTCTCAGTTTGGACACCACCGCCGTGGAGAGTTAGCTTACCAAGACCTGATTGCACGCTTTGACGATGACATTGCTGCTTCTGGCAACAAATGGCAATCGCAATCAGTTCATGGAAACAATGCCATCAAGGTGATTCGCTCGATGTTACTAACATCGAATCGTCCCCTTCCAAACCAATCCAGCAAGCAGTTGCAATTGGCGAGGAAAAAGCTGAAAGCCAAGCTTATGGTTGATAAAGATTTCCAAACCCCGGAGTTTGAGAAACCAATCTTTATTATCTCCGCACCCAGGGCTGGCAGTACTTTGTTGTTTGAAACCCTATCCCAGTTTCCTGAGTTATGGACAATTGGTGACGAAAGTCACGAAATTATTGAAGGGATTCCAGAACTTCATCCTTCGGCGCACAATTTTAGTTCTAACCGCTTGACTGAAGCAGATGCTCTCCCTCACATCCGCTCGAGTTTGCGAGAACGCTTTGCCAAACAGTTGCAAGATCGTGATGGACGCGAGTCCCTTAGTCTAACTCCCCAAGAACGGCCTCAAAGAGTGCGTTTTCTGGAGAAAACTCCTAAAAATGCCCTGCGGATTCCTTTCTTAAAAGCTGTCTTTCCAGACGCACTCTTTATTTTCCTCTACCGGGAGCATACAGAAAATATCAGTAGCCTCATGGAAGGTTGGCGTTCGGGAAAGTTTCCCTCTTATAAACCACTTCCTGGATGGCCTTATCGGCAGTGGTGTTTTCTGCTAACTCCAGGATGGTCATCTTTGCAGGAGTCTTCGTTAGCCGAAATCGCTGCTGAGCAGTGGAAAATTGCTAATACTTATATCTTAAACGATCTCAAAGCTCTCCCCTCAACTTCTTGGTGTATAATTCGCTATTGCGATCTGATTCAAGAGCCAAAGAAAAGTATTAACAAGATAGCTCAATTCGCCGGAGTTAACTGGGATGAAAAAGTCGAGCAGATTCTGTTTCAATCCCTTCCGATCGCTCGAAGAACCCTTTCAGCACCATCCCGTGACAAATGGCGGAAAAACGAGAGAGAGATTGCCAGAGTATTACCGACCTTAGAACCAATCATTAGTGTTTTGGAGAAAGCAAATATATGTCAGTAGCAGTAACTGCGATGCAAAAAGTTTCAGTGGTTAACAGTCATAATGAGTGGGATACACTGCAAGAAGTCATTGTGGGTCGAGTTGAAGGTGCTACGGTTCCTCGATTTGAAGCTGGTGTTAAGGTTGATGCTGCTCCAAAATACTGGGATTTTTTCCAAAAGTTTGGCGGAACCCTTTTTCCTGACGAACTGGTGGAACCAGCAACCAAAGAACTCAACGAATTCTGTCGCGTCTTGGAAGGGGAAGGCGTTACTGTCCGAAGACCCGATATAGTTGATTTTACCCAAGTCTACAAAACGCCGGATTTTGAATCCTCAGGAATGTACGCCACCATGCCTCGCGACATCCTCATCGTCGTTGGGAATGAAATTATTGAGGCTCCCATGGCATGGCGATCGCGGTTTTTTGAATACCGTGCTTATCGTTCCTTGATGAAGGAGTATCTCCGACAGGGAGCCAAGTGGACAACAGCCCCTAAGCCACTTATGTCAGACGACCTTTATGATTTTGACTTCGCTGCAAAATCTCCTGAAGAACAAGAAGCATTAGTTGAGCAAGGGCGATATGCGATCACAGAATTTGACCCCTGCTTTGATGCAGCAGATATTGTCCGCTTTGGACGCGATCTTTTTGTTCAGCGCAGTCACGTCACTAATCAGCTTGGGATTACTTGGCTCAGACGGCATTTAGGGGATCGGTATCGGGTTCATGTGGTGAAGTTCATGGATTTCAATCCAATGCACATTGATGCGTCGCTTGTGCCACTTCGACCCGGACTAGCCCTGATTAACCCCAGTCGCCCCCCTGTAGACAGTAAATTGTTTAAAAAAGCAGGCTGGGATTTAGTTGAAACCGCACCTCCCGCAGCGCCGGATTACTGGAAGCTACCCATCGCGAGTAAGTGGATTAGTATGAATCTTCTCAGTCTAGACACAGAACGTATTATTGTAGAACGGCAGGAGGAACCCACTCAAAAACTTTTGAAAGATTTAGGCTTTAAAGTCATTCCTGTTGATTTCCGGCACGTTTACACATTCGGAGGTTCATTCCACTGTTTAACCTGTGATATTCGACGAGATGGACAACTCGAAGAATACGGATTTTCCTCTCCCATAGATATGGACGATCGGATTTAAGGAAATAAAAGAAGAAAGGTTTACTAAATTATGCAGACCAAAGAAGTTAATGCTATGGAGACATCTTTCCTAAGACCTGATTTGCAGGAATCTTTGGCACAAAGTCACATTGACCCTTCAAAGCTTAGTAAGTTTCAAAGAGTTATTTTAACAACGGATGGGACATTAACGGAAATATTAGAAGCTTACTTACTGGAAAAGATTCAGATTGTTAAGTTGTCTGAGGAAGTTGTGGCGATCGCACAAGACATTGAACCGTTAGACATCACAGCAGGGTGTGAAACCATTTCACGGAAAATATTACTTCAAGGCAAGATTAGCAGAAGAAACTGGATTTACGCTGAGTCTATTATTGTTCCTGAAAGACTGGATGAATTTTTTAGAGAACGATTGCTCAAAACTCAGGAACCAATTGGTAGGCTTTGGTTGGAACATAAAGTAGAAACCTTTAAGGAAATCATTGATTCAGGTCGGGAGCCATCAGGTGATTTGTCCCACTACTTTAAAATTAAAAGAGAAGATAAGCTTTTTTCTCGCACTTATCGCGTTTTCTCTAACCGTAAGCCCATAATGATGATTACGGAAAAATTTCCCGAACAATTCTTCGTTGATGTTTAAATAAGAAAAAAACACAATAAAGGAGAAATAAGATGAGTGTTATACCTAAAGACCAAACCGAACAAGCCAGTCCGAACAAAACTAAAACTATCAGAGAATTAGGTTCAGTCGATATTTCATTAATTCGAGATGAAATTCTGAATTTACCTCAAGATTTATGGGTAATACAGAACGATGCTAAACCTAACCATTTCAAGCCTTTGGGACGTACAGAACATATTGTTTTTCAATTTGTTCGCGATTACGATAACCACCTTGACATTGTAGATTATCCTATTTGGCAAGAATGGAAGGGTAAGATACAACCCATCCTTGAGGAAGCGGTTAAACCTTATGGATATCAAAATGGCGGCTTTTCCAGAATAATGCTGGCAAAACTACCACCTCAATCCAAAATAGCTTTACATATCGACCCTTATCAATCTTCCAATTATACTCACAAAATTCACATTCCTATCCAAACTAATCTAGATGTTGAATTTTGGGTCGATCGCAAACAGTATCACTTCCTTGAAGGATATGCATATGAGGTGAATAATAAAGCTTTGCATGGTGGGATTAATCGTGGGAATACGGATCGGATTAATTTAATTTTTGAATATTTCGAGAAATAGATGTTATGTTAATTTCTTATAGTCATAAGTTTATTTTTTTCCATGTTACGAAAGCTGCTGGTTCTAGTGTTAAGGAAGCATTGACAGGCTATGGGAGTGAGCCGGAGAAATTTAAAATTAATCGACCCCCAAAAATGTTAGGTGAGAAAGTTAATCCTCTTTACGAAATGTGGAAGTCCTCTCTTTGGCACGCGAAAGCAAGGGATGCAAAGAAGGAATTACCTGAAGAGGTTTATAAGAATTTCTATAAGTTTGCCTTTGTGAGGAATCCTTGGGATTGGCAAGTATCCTATTATCACTTTATTCTTAAGGAGGAAACACATATCAGGCATGAGCTTGTGAAGTCAATGAGAGGTTTTGATGAATATTTGGAGTGGGTGATAAACACAAAAAATCCCTTTCCCAAAGGAGCTACTAAGTTACAGAAGGATATTATCACTGACTCAGATGGAAAGATTATTGTTGACTATGTTGGTAGGTATGAGACACTGGCACAAGATTTTGATTATGTTTGTCAGGTGCTAAAAATTCAAGCGTCTTTGCCATATTTAAATAGTTCAAAACATAAAGATTATAAATCGTACTATACTGAGGACACTAGAAAACTTGTTGAGAAACACTTTAAAGAGGATATTGAGTTATTTGGTTATACTTTTGATGGTTACCACTCTGAAGCTAAACAAATGACAACAATTAGTTCGTAAAGCAAGTACTACATATCATTAATATCTTTAAATCTACTCATTATTATGACTGCACAACCTTTATCTCAAATCAAGCTTCCGTCAAACAATCAAAGCGAACAGAAAACACTAGCGGATTTGATTGTAGATTCTTTAGAAGAGCTTGGAGTGGAATATGTCTTTGGTATACCAGGGGGACACAATAGCGCTTTGTTTGAAGCTTTAGCTCGCGCTGAAAGAAGGGGTGGTATTCGTGCTATCCTTACTTGTCACGAAACTGGAGCCGCTTTCATGGCTCATGGCTATGCTCGTGAAACTGGAAAAATTGGTGTATGCTGTGCTACAACAGGTCCAGGTGCAACAAATTTAATGACAGGCGTGGCTTCGGCTTACGCTGATGGAGTTCCAGTGCTCGCGATTACAGCGCAAACGTTATTGTCTCATTTTAGCTGGGGCGCATTTCAAGAGTCGTCACCTGATACCATCGATACAGTAGCGATGTTCGATCGCTGTACCCGCTACAATACCCTCGTGACTCACCCGAATCAGCTAGCAAGAAAATTGTTCGCTGCACTGACTACTGCGTTGCGATCGCCTCAAGGTCCTGCACATCTTAGCATCCCTGTAGATCTTTTACGCTCTCCAGCTCCAGAATCAATAAGTTATCCTCATTTATCTCAGTTACTAACTCAACCCTCCTCTTTTGTAGATTTAGCAGCATTAGAAGAACTTTGGCAAGCTTTGTATGGGGTATTGAGCCGAGGACGCAAAGTTGTTTTACTTGTAGGTCAAGATTGTGGAGGAGCATCCCAAGAAATTACAACGTTTGCTGAACTGACTAACACACTTATCGTTACGACTCAAGGTGGTAAATCTTGCATCGATCCTTATCACTCACTAGCACGGGGAGTTTTTGGCTTTGCTGGACATAAAACAGCTCGCGAAGCGTTGAGTGATGAATCAGTGGATTTAATCTTAGCTGTTGGGACGACTTTGGGTCACTGGGCAACGTCACAATGGGATAAGGTGTTGTTAAACGACAAATTAGTACATATTCATCCTGCAAATATTTATTTTACACGTTCCCCTATGGCACGTTTGCACGTGCAAGGAACTATCAAAAGAGTTTTTCAAGAGTTAGTGGCGCGTCTTGAGACGATGCAGCAGAACGGAAAACTGTATTTAGATACATCTGTGTCCCTGAGTGTGAGTTCAAAACTATCGTTGAGCGATCGCCACAAGCCGCCCCAGATTGAGGTCAAAGAACCTGAAAGTTATCAACCCTCAGAGACTGATTCCTTTGTTAAACCACAACGCTTAATTAGTTTACTACTTCAACATTTTCCTAAAGAAACTCGGTTCACAGTTGATATTGGTAATTGGCTTTCTTGGAGCATTCATTACCTGTTTCCACCATGTCCAGAAAATTATCGCTTATCTATAGGAACAGCATCTATGGGTTGGGGAATTGGAAGCGCGATCGGTACAGCTTTGGGTGCGCCGAAAACGCCAGTTGTTTGTCTAACGGGCGATGGATGTTTTTTAATGCACGGAAACGAACTCGCCGTAGCAGTTTCTCAGCAATTACCAGTCATTTTTGTCATTCTAAACGACCGATCCTATGGCATGGTGAAACATAGACATCGCCAGACAGGAAAGGAACCTCTAGAATTTGCCCTTCCGTCAGTTGATTTTAGCCTCATAGCTCGGGCTATGGGAGCAAACGGTCATACCATCCGCCATTCTCAAGATTTGGAACAGCTTGATTACCAAGCGATTTACACCCATCCAGGACCAACGGTATTGGATGTACATATTGATTCAGAGCAAGTACCACCTATGGGGATGTATTAAGGAACCGCAGATGAATTTGTACTGTTATTGGATGAGAACCGCTAGTTCTCTAAGAGGAGTCAGAAGCCAGAAGCCAGAATGGTTCAGGCTCCTGACTCCTTGACTTCTTTTTCGTCAATTTTTGAAGATACGTAATCTCATGCCATACACGGAATTTCAAACAGGTAGAGTGCTAATAAATTCTTTACCTAAAAGCGGTACCCATTTGTTAGCCAAAGCGATTGAAGTTTTGGGCTATAAAGAACATTTTGAAAATGGTAGCTCTAGTGATACGCCGATATTTTTGAACTATAGAGAGGTAAAAAATGCTTTGAAAAATGAAAAAATCAGCGATACAGAAGATGTTGGGGAAAAAATGAGTATCGGTGCATTAACACCGTGTTACGTAAAGGCTTCTACTTTTCGGCATTGGCTGGATATAATACCTCAAAAACGGTATATTTTAGGACATATTCCCTGGACACCAGTCTTAAGCCCCATCCTTGCCGATTTAAACTATCATTATGTATTTATTATCCGCGATCCGCGTGCGGTAGTTGCTTCGTCCATGCCTTTCATTTTGGATACGGAAAACATGCCAGCAAGGCATTTTTTAGAAGATGATTTTAAACTAATGTCTCCAATAGAGCGTTTAAATTTTATCTTAGAAGGAGGATATGCCCAGAAAGCTGGTGTAGAAATAAAAAATTTTGCCGAAGTTTATCGCTCAATGCTTGCATGGCGTGATGAACCTGGTTGCTTGTTCGTCCGTTTTGAAGATTTAGTTGGTGAACAAGGCGGAGGAAGCGCTAACAAACAAATGCATGTCATCAAAAATATTGCCTCACACTTGGGGATTGAATTTGATGACAAGATTTCTTCCCAATTAGATGAGATTTATAATCCTTCTTCTCGGACATTTAGAATAGGTCAAATTGATGGATGGAAAAATTCACTAGATGCTGAAAGTCTTGAACGCTTGATTGAATACTGCAAACCCCTTTGCCAGGAAGCCGACTACGGAACATTTTAGCCTGTTCATTTAACAACAAAGGAAAGCACAAATCATGAACATACAGTTATTGAACGAGAACCTTCTAGCGCAATCTGTCGTCAGCCAAAAATATATTTCTTATCATAATATTTACAAAGCAACCCGAGTTATAAAGCACCTCGTAAAAGCATATTGTCCGATTTATGATATATCCCTGGATGATTTTTTTAATTACTACCCGCTTTTAGCTTTTATTGAAGCAATGGTCTATCAAAATGATGTCGAGGTAGAGGCTGCTCAAGCAAACAAAACATCATTGAGTCAAATTTCTCCATGGAATTCTAAAAAAGAAGTTATCCAATCTCTCTTGAAGGAACTTAACCTTGAACATCCCACAATCCTAAATGCTTTGGAAAAAGTGGGAGAGTTTTTTGAGTTAGAGACTCAGCTAATGGCTTCTGATAAGGTAACCCACGCAGATGTAAAGCGTTTAGGTGAATTGCGTTCTTGCGATATACGCACTCTACACTATACCTTAATACATCTGTCAGGCAAAACTTACAGACCAGAAATGTTTGAACTTCTCGCGCCTAGAGAAGTTATCTTTGAAATTATAGATGATATCCATGATTATAGAAAGGATGTAGCAGCAGGTCATTATAATACTTACTGGATGTTTGAAAAGTTGTATGGCGAAGAAGCGCCACATCAGTTGCAGGCAGAAATAAAACGTTACCGAAATCTATTTGAAGAGAGGCTCAAGCTGTTTCCTGAAAACGAGCAAAAGTTTTTTTCAGAAAGATGGTCTCGCGTCTGTCAAAGGAATTCTTTTCTAGAGAGTGCAGATCTCATCCGTAATGTAGCTTTACAGGGTGATTGGAAAAAAGAATAACTTGTTTGTAATTGCGCTTTAGCCCAAAAAAGCCGCGATCTAAAGTGCACTGAAGCACAACTACGAACTATAATTATATTAGAGTTATTATGCTTAATTCTACTACTGATACCTTGAACTTGAAAGCAGAGGCTGTCTTAGATCCCTCCATCCAATTTCAACAACCTCTCTCCAAAAATCTCAAAGCTCCAAAATTTATCTTTTTAACAGGAGCAACAGGCTTTCTCGGTGCTTATTTACTAGACGAACTCCTCCGCAAAACAACAGCAAATATCTATTGTCTGATTCGTTCCAGCGATGCTGAATCAGGCAAACAGCGCCTCAAAAACCATCTCCAATTCTACTCCCTGTGGGAAGAAACCCTCAGTTCCCGTATCATCCCCGTCATCGGAGACTTGTCTCTACCTCTGTTTGGTCTTTCAGAACAACAATTTCATGAATTAGCTGAGCAGATTGATATTATTTATCATAATGGAGCCTGGGTCAACGCTGCTTGTCCTTACTTGACCTTGAAACCTACCAATGTTTTGTCCACTCAAGAAGTCCTTCGCTTAGCGAGTCTCATTCAAACCAAACCCGTCCATTTTATTTCCACCATCGGTGTTTTTTTCAGCGAAGCTTATTCTGCTGTTCAGCAAGTCACAGAAATAGATCTTCCCGAATTTTCCAGTCTTAAAGGTGGCTACAGACAAAGTAAGTGGGTAGCGGAACAATTGGTCATGATAGCACAAGAACGAGGGTTGCCTGCCTGTATTTACCGTCCTTCGCGAATTATGGGACATAGTAAAACCGGAATCAATGGCAATTTCCAAGACGCTTTGTGCTTGTTGCTCAAGGGCTGCATACAATTAAAGAAATTTCCCAGTGTAGAAACAGATATAATCCTTGTTCCCGTGGATTATGTGAGTCAGTCTATTGTTCATTTATCCCTACTAGAAAAATCCCCAGGAAAAGCATTTCACTTAACAAATTCCCAGCCAACTTCGTGGGAAAATCTATTCGACGCAATTTGCTCTGTTGGTTATCCTCTGGAGAAAGTTACTTACAATGAGTTTTTGGTAGCAGTTGAGCATCATGCCTTTAAGCATCCAGAAGATGAGTATAACTCATCTTTACTATTACTTCTAAGTTCTTCTGAAACATTCCCGATCGAGAAACCCAAATTTGATGCTCGTCACACTCAAGCAGGATTAGCTGGCACATCGATCGCCTGTCCTCCTGTGGATGAAAAGCTACTTGCTACCTACTTTTCCTATTTTCAGAAAGTAGGCTATCTTCCATCAGTGCCAAAGAAATTCACTCCTACCACATCCAGCGTCGCTCCTACCAACCAGACCCAGCCAACCAAAAAATCATCCGCTTTTTGGAAATCTATTACCACAAGCATCAAGGCAAAAAATCAAGCATTTGTCATTCAACCCGTCCCGCGCAACGGGAACCTACCTCTTTCCTTTGCTCAGGAACGCCTCTGGTTGCTCGACCAGTTACAGCCAGGAAACCCCGTCCACAATTTACGTGCTGCTTATCGCCTTAAGGGATTACTGAATGTAGAAGCCCTAGAGCAAAGTATACAAGAGATTGTCCGACGTCATGAAGTCCTGCGAACTACATTTCCTGCTGTTAATGGAGAACCTATCCAAGTTATCTCAAACAATCTAACCTTAGAGTTGCAGATAGTCAACTTGGCAGAACTCTCAACACAGCAACGGGAAGCTGAAGTCCGGCGTTTGGCAACTGTTGCAGACCAGGAGCCTTTTGACCTAGCACACGGACCATTGTTGCGGGTCAAACTGTTGTATCTAGCAGAAGATGAATACGTGCTTTTACGCATAATTCATCATATTATTAATGATGTCTGGTCGGACACGGTGTTTATGCGAGAACTGGCAACTCTCTATGCAACCTTCTGTGCGGGCAAGCCCTCTCCGCTCCCGGAACTCCCCATCCAGTATTCAGACTTTGCCCAATCCCAGCGGCAATGGCTACAAGGTGAAGTCCTCAAATCTCAGCTTGACTACTGGAAGCCACAGCTCGGAGATCCGCTTTCTATACTAAAACTTCCTACTGACTACTCGTTGGCAACCTTACCAAGTTATCAGGGCGCATCTCAATTCCTGATTCTATCTCGAAACCTCACTGATTCTCTTAAAGCTCTTGGTCATCAGGAAGGAGTTTCTCTGTTTGTTACAATGCTTGCAGCGTTTAAGACGTTGCTCTATCAATATTCAAGGCAACAAGAGATTATCCTTTGTTCGCCTGTTGCAGGTCGTCAGCAACCCGAAACCAAAAAACTTATCGGCTACTTTAATAATCTCGTTCTTTTGCGTACTAATTTGGGGCAAAATCCCAGTTTTCGGGAGTTAATGAGTCGAGTGAGTCGAGTTACCCTAGAGGCTCAAGAACACCAGTATTTGCCTTTTCAGTACCTAGGGTCGTCGGTGGGTGTACCAGGCACAATTTTGTCTCGAGCCATGTTTACTATGCAAAATGTTCTCAGTCAGCCTCAAGAACTAGCAGGAGTAAGCGTGTCTCTTATGGAGATGGAAGAGGGAATATCTAATTTTGATGTGTCCCTTTCTGTGAAGGAGAAAGGAGAACAACTTATGGGGGTAATGCGCTACAAAACAGACTTGTTTAAGGAATCTACGATCGCGCAGATGCTGGAGAATTTCCAGATTTTGTTGCAAGATATTGTTGCTAATCCACATCGGCGACTTTTAGACTTACCGCTTTTAGGTGAAGCAAAATCTCCTCAATTATTTGACGAACCACAAGCAGCTGCCTATGTAGCGCCTCAAAACGAGATTGAACAAGCGATCGCTACTATTTGGCAAGAGGTTCTCGGTTTAGAAACGGTCAGTATCCATTCCAATTTCTTTGATGTTGGTGGTCGTTCTCTGTCAACGATCCGGGTTTATCACAAAGTGCGGGAAATTTGCGCTCGCCAAATTTCAGTTGCTGAATTGTTCAAATCTCCAACCATCAGCGGAATGGCGCAAGTCTTATCAAATTAACTGACTTTCGCTCGTAGTTGCACTAAGCGTGAAGACAGCGTAACTACAAACCAAAACTAATCCTCTAGGAAATAGTTCCCCTTTCCATAAAAAAACATACTACCCTTTGTCATCTTATGAGTAACATTAAATCCCCAGGTTTTACATGCTGGCTAACTGGATTGTCAGGCGCAGGTAAGTCCACTTTAGCAGTAGAAATAGTGAGAGCCTTGGAACATTTATCAGTTCCATGTGAGTATTTGGATGGTGATATCATCCGCACTAACCTTTCTAAAGGTTTGGGTTTTTCTTGTGAAGATAGAAAGACCAATATTGCGAGAGTTGGCTTTGTTTCCGGGCTTTTAAATAAGCATGGTATCAATACCGTTGTGGCTTTAATTTCTCCTTACCGAGATGCCCGCGAACAACTCAGACTTAATCTCCCCAATTTTATTGAAGTTTATGTTGACGCTCCATTAGAAGTTTGTATGGAAAGAGACGTTAAGGGTTTGTATAAGAAAGCTATTGCTGGAGAAATTCCAGAATTTACTGGCATTTCCTCCCTATATGAACCGCCTTTAAACCCAGATTTAATTCTCAAAACTCATAAAGAAACCATCGCCGAGTGTGTCGAAAAAGTGTTAAGGCATCTTTTCTATAGAGGTTTTATTACTCAAGCGTCCATGGCTATGGCTACTGTCATCAAGTTGTGCTAAACTTCTCTCACTCAAAACTGGGAAAGCTCCTACTCAAAACCTATGCATCGTCTTGCAACTACACCAGGAGGTTGGAATCCGTCTGTAGAAGGCGTAGTATTCATCGAACAGCAAAGAGCACCTATTGTCCTGATTACGGCTGCGGATACGGACATTCAAACTCTATCTGTCGCTGTGACTCAACTCCCCTCTGAATTTCCACAGTTACGGGTGGTCAATTTGCTACAACTCCAGCAACAACTGACAATTGATACTTATGCTGAAGATGTATTAAGTGCATCTGAAATTATTATTTTACGGTTGCTTGGCGGTCGTGCTTATTGGAGTTACGGATTAGAAGTTGTCGAACAAACGGTTCAGCAGACAGGGGCTAAATTAATTGTCTTACCAGGAGACGAACGACCCGACCCAAATTTAATCAGTCACTCTAATGTTTCTTTAATAGAAGCTAATCGGATATGGCAGTATTTCAATGAGGGTGGTACGGAAAACTATCTTAATAGTCTGAAATTTGTCGCGACAACTTTCCTTGGTTGCACCTATACTTTTAATCCACCCCAGCCAGTCCCTCGTGTCGGAATATATTCGCCACGCGATCGCATTATTTACGAGCAACAAGAGAATAATTTCACATCTCCACACAAACTAGATCCACAATCTGGTGTTATTGGCATTATCTTTTATCGAGCGCATTATTTATCTGGAAACACAGCAGCAATTGATGCACTTTGTCAAGCTTTAGCACAAAGAAATCTTACAGCAGTTCCTATTTTTGTCTCTTCTTTGAGAGAGCCTGATGTCCAAGAGGAGTTGTTAAAATATTGCAGTCAAAATACTGACCTCTTATTAAATACAACAAGTTTTTCTCTAGCAAAATTAGAAGCAGAAACACCACAAGTGGAACTTTGGGAACAATTAGATGTCCCAGTGTTACAAGTCATTCTCAGTGGTAGCAGTCGCGAACAGTGGGAATCTGGATCTTCTGGACTCACTCCAAGAGATATAGCGATGAATGTTGCTTTACCGGAAGTAGATGGCAGAATTATTACAAGAGCAGTCTCTTTCAAAGCGGTAAAAACTCAAAACTCTCTACTACAAACTGATATTGTTACCTACGAACCCGTTGCTTCTCGGATTGAATTTGTGGCAGACTTGGCTGCAAATTGGGTAAAATTACGACACACTCCACCACAAAATCGCAAAATTGCCTTGATATTAGCTAATTATCCCAATCGTGATGGACGGTTAGCTAATGGTGTGGGATTGGATACACCAGCAAGTTGTATTGAAATTTTAAAAGCTTTACAGTTGGAGGAATATTATGTGGACAATATTCCCAACACGGGAGAGGAATTAATTCAATTACTAACAACTGGTGTCACTAACGACTTAGAGGGATACCCATTCCGAGAAGTGCGACAATCTTTGTCTTTGCAGAAATATCTAGAGCATTTTCATAGTTTACCTGAAGCAGTACAAGAAGGAATAAAAAATCGTTGGGGTTTCCCTGAAGAGACTGATTCATTCCCCGTTCCTGGTATAGAGTTGGGTAATATATTTGTGGGGATATAACCATCGCGGAGTTACGATCGCGATCCATCTTTGAATTATCACGCACCTGACTTAGAGCCTCCTCACAGCTATTTGGCTTTTTATCACTGGTTGGTTCAAGATTTTGGTGCAAATGCGATCGTTCATGTTGGCAAACATGGTAATTTGGAATGGTTACCAGGCAAAAGTGTAGCACTTTCTGAAAATTGCTATCCCGAAGCAGTCTTGGGAGCAATTCCTCATCTATATCCTTTTATTGTCAACGATCCGGGAGAAGGTTCCCAAGCCAAAAGACGTTCTCAAGCAGTCATTATCGACCATTTAACTCCCCCCATGACTCGTGCGGAATTATATGGCGGTTTAAACTCTTTAGAAGGATTGATTGATGAGTATTATGAAGCTCAAAGTTTAGAGCCATCACGATTACCCGCAATTAGCGATCGCATCACTCAATTGATTGAGCAAGAAAATCTCCATCAAGATTTGGGAATAGATATTTCCTGTTTCGATAAATCTACTCTTTCTTCATTTCTGAATGCGGCTGATGGTTATCTTTGTGAATTAAAAGAAGCCCAAATTCGTGATGGCTTGCATATTTTTGGTCGATGTCCATCAGGAGCACAATTACGAGATTTAATTGTTGCTATTGCCAGAAATCCTGGTGTTAGTAGATTGGGGTTAACGAGAGCGATCGCTCTTGATTGGGAATTGGATTTTGATCCTTTAACTGTAGATTTTAGTCAAAGGTTTGAGATTACCCCACCCCAACCCTCCCCTTGTAAAGGGGAGGGAGTTTCGGAAGTTTCCCCCCTTTACAAGGGGGGATTAAGGGGGGTAAAAAACTGCCGAATCATAGGTGATGTTATTCAAGTCTTTGAAGATTATGCATCAGAGTTAGTGAATTATATTATTGAAACCGAACAAATACCTCAAAGCGGTAAAACAACAGATCGAGAGTTAAAATGGATTCAAAATTATCTCTTAAAAGCACTTAAACAAACAGAGAAAGAGATTATTAATTTATTAAGAGGATTAGATGGTAAATATGTCGCGAGTGGTGCATCTGGTGCGCCAACTAGGGGAAGACCAGAAGTGTTACCCACAGGACGGAATTTTTACTCTGTTGATATTCGTGCTATTCCTACAGAGACTGCTTGGGATGTAGGTCGTCAAGCAGCAGAAACATTAATAGAAAGATATACCCAAGAACACGGAGAATACCCTCAAACATTAGGTTTATCTGTTTGGGGAACCTCTACCATGCGAACTGGAGGAGATGATATTGCGGAAGCTTTGGCACTATTAGGAGTTAAACCTGTTTGGGATGGTATCTCCAGAAGAGTTGTAGATTTTGAAATTTTACCTCCTTCAATTTTAGGTCGTCCGCGTGTGGATGTGACTTTAAGAATTTCCGGTTTTTTCCGCGATGCTTTCCCTAATTTAATGGATTTGTTCGATAGTGCTGTCACTGCTGTTGCTAATTTAGATGAGCCTGAAGATATAAATCCCTTAGCTGCTAAGGTGAAAACAGAAACAGAGTTTTGGCAAACCCAAGGATTAACAGTAGAACAAGCAAAATCGCGATCGCTCTATCGAATTTTTGGTTCAAAACCTAGTGCGTATGGTGCTGGGTTACAAGGTTTAATTGAATCACAAAACTGGACAAATGAAGACGATCTAGCTCGTGCTTATATTAATTGGAGTGCCTATGCTTACACCCGTAAATCTGAGGGAAAATTTGCACCAGAAGCTTTTACCCAACGGTTACATAATATGCAAATTGTCTTACAGAATCAAGATAATCGAGAGCACGATCTCTTAGACTCTGATGATTACTATCAATTTCAAGGTGGTTTAACTGTTGCTGTCAAATCAGTTTCCAGAGAAGCTCCCGTCACTTATTTTGGTGACAATTCTCGTACTCAACAGCCAAAAGTCCGCAAGCTTACAGAAGAAATAACTCGCGTTTATCGCTCCAGAGTTGTGAATCCAAAATGGATTGCAGGAGCCATGCGTCACGGTTATAAAGGAGCCTTTGAAATGGCAGCAACCCTAGATTATTTATTTGCCTTTGATGCTACGACTAACTGTGTTGCTGATTTCATGTATCAAGGAATAGCTGAGGCTTATTTATTTGATGACAAAGTTCAACAATTTATTCAACAAAATAATCCTTGGGTATTGCGGGATATGGCAGAAAGATTATTAGAGGCTCACCAACGAGGTTTGTGGGAGAATGTGTCAGGAGAAATTATTGATAAATTGCGTTGTTTAGTCAATGAAGCAGAAGGGGTAATTGAAAGTCAATTTTAAAGCTTGCTAGAGATTTTGCGGGTTATCTTTAATATGTGTTAGTTAATTTAAGATTCAAGTTTGCAAATAAGTGTTCTATAAATTTTAATCATACCATTTTGCATACAGATAGTTATTAAGAATATTTTGGTCTTTGCTCAGTAATATATTGTTATTGATTAGAGCATTTGCCGTAATAATACGATCGAAAGGATCGCGAGTCCAATTAATTGTCAAAGCCATGTTGATAATATCATTAAATTTTTTATGACATACCTTTAAACCAATTTGAGCAGACAAATTAGAAATAATCATGTCTGTTTCATCTTTAATACGTTTTATTTCGTATAAATACTGTAACTCTAATCTAACAATTTCGGAAATATAAACTTCATTTTCATTAATTAAAGTTTTAGCTATGTCAGTTAACTTATCTGTCAAACCAGAATATAGCCATGCTATTACATGAGTATCAAGATAAATCAATATTAACCTCCTGCTCCCAACTGATATTAACTAAATCATCTGGATTTCCTTGAATAACATCAGGTTTAAAAGTCAAATTTTTAAGTTTATCTTTTTTTTCTGTAGAAATAATTTTTAATGACTTTCAATTTTTGATAATTTCTATCGGAATACCTGTTTCTATTACTTCATCCAATAGACGCTCAATGTCATTGCTCAATTCCGCGATCGTGACCGTTTTCATAATAGTAGTTTTGTTGACTGAGTAGCTTACTAGCTTGACTTTTATTTACTATACTTTCAATTTTACTACATAATATTATCAAAGAAAGCAGAAGGTGCGTTAAACTGAGATTACTCCCTTCCTACCAGAAAATTACCTATGACCGTAGAGTGGGCATTGCTCACCCAACAAGAATCGGTAATTATAGAGCGGGAAGAGAAGAAGACTAAGATCGTTCAGCTAAAATAAGTCAGTGATGAAGCTAACTTTTCCGCCGAATGAACCCATACCTTGAAAATCCTGAGTTGTGGTCAGAAGTAAACTCCTGGCTGATTGTTTTACTGGCGCGAGAGCGAGATCCACTCCTAACACCAAAGTATAGGACAGCTGTTGAAAAATTTGGTAGTGGTAAACATGTAGTGAAGTTTAAACATGCCCCTCGAATAGGTTCACCTTAAGGAAGTGTTTTTCTCGGTTTCGCTGCTCGATTGCGCATCAGTTTACTGGCAGTTCACAAAGTCTTGGTCTGGAGATAGAATGAAAATGTGTTTGCCTCAAACAACCTCTGCTTAAAGGGGTTGGTTAACAGAAAAACTGCAAAAAACTAAAGGGGACTATTAAAGTCCCCTTAGCAATAATCTCCCCTAATTTTACTTAGGGGCAGCGGACAACTCAAACTTAATCAAGTGCCGTATATGGTATATATCATCATAAAATACTATTTATTTCAAAGCAAATTATTTACATATATTAAATTTAACAGCAACATATAGTCATATCATCATATGATTACTCAAGATGAATATACCAGGACTTACGCAACTGGTACAATTGGTCTCGGCACGGCTAAGGCGTGCCATCAACATAAAGGCAGGTTCCAATGCTTAAACTTAAAACGTATTACGATTTTGAATACAAGCGCGCGGTCTGGACATTTAGCGACAAAGGAATTGGCATAGTATATTTTGTCGCTAATATACTCTAAATTAAATAGTTACTACGAGATATAATTCTACTGCATCTCTTAGATTTAATACTTTGTCAAGGTATAACAATGACTACATTTACAGCTTATGCAGCTTTGCAAGCCAAAGAAAAATTTCAACTATGGCAATATGAACCCACTCCTTTAAAAGATAGTGAAATTGAAATTCAGGTCACTCATAATGGTCTTTGCCACACCGATATTCATATGCGAGATAATGACTGGAAAATCAGTAAATTTCCCTTAGTAGCGGGTCATGAAGTAGTTGGATTAGTTACAGAAGTAGGAGAAAATGTAACTAATTTTCAAAAGGGAGATCGCGTTGGTTTGGGTTGGATTCGCAATTCTTGCCGAGTTTGTTATCACTGCTTACAAGGAGAAGAAAATATCTGCAAACAAGGGTATAAAGGGTTAATTGTGGGTAATCATGGTGGATTTGCCGACCGCGTGCGCTCAGGAGCCGATTTTGCCTATAGAATTCCCGATACTTTAGATTCAGCCAGTGCTGCTCCCCTCCTATGTGCGGGTATTACCGTTTACGCTCCTCTACGTACTTACATCAAATATCCAGGGATGAAAGTAGGTATTGTTGGTATTGGTGGTTTAGGACATTTAGCGATTAAGTTTGCTAGGGCGATGGGGGCTGAAGTTATAGTATTATCTTCTTCTGCCGATAAAGCAACTGAAGCTAAGGAATTTGGAGCGCACCATTTTTATAAGTGGGAAAGTGCTGAAGCGAAAAAAGATTTAACTGGCTCTCTTGATTTACTTCTGATTACCTCTTCGGCTGAATTGGATTGGGATTTAGCTTTTAATTTATTGGCTAACAATGGCATTTTATGCTTTCTCGGTATTCCCGTCTCTAGCATCAATGTACCTTTAATCCCTTTAATATTTGGACAAAAATCTGTAGTTGGAAGTATTGTCGGTGGTCGCAGGCTCATGCAAGAAATGTTAGATTTTGCAGCGATTAATCAAATTAAACCGACGGTTCAAACCATGCCCATAAGCCAAATCAATGAGGCAATCGACATAGTTTTGGCTGGTAAACCTCGTTATCGTATCGTCTTAGTTTCTGAAGAAAGATAATGCACATACTATACAACCACTTGGGAAGACAGGACAAAAAATAGCAGAATATGACCATTGGCATCGTACATCTGATGATAAAGGTCGTCCTTATAAATTTATAAACGCTGATACATTGGGAGCTGATTTCTATAATGGGTAGTGCTAATGCAAATTTAGTAACTCAAATTATTTCTTTTTTAACTGTTTAACTTTTGAAGTGTATTTAGCTGACTAATTGATACACCGAGTTTGGATAAATATTACGAATAGATAGTTTAGCTCTAAGGTGTTAATTTTTATGAAGTCCCCAAGTATTTGAAAATTCGACTGGATCAAAACTGATGTCAGCCTCCAGACCTACTTGCCCCAATTGCGGTTCTCAACACACTGTCAAAAATGGCAGTATCCATAATCAAAAACAAAAATACCAGTGTCAAAATTGTCAAAGACAGTTTATAGAAAATCCCACTAATAAAGTTATTAGCCTCGATACTATAAAACTGATTGATAAACTTTTACTTGAGAAGATACCTCTCGCTGGTATTGCTCGCGCTGCTCGTGTTTCCCAGACTTGGTTACAACAGTATGTAAATAATAAATATGCCCAGATACCTCAGAAAATAAATGTTTCAGCAAAATTAAGAGGTAAATTGACTATTGAATGTGATGAGGCTTGGTCATTTGTAGGTCATAAAGGTAATCAACAATGGATTTGGTTAGCTTTGAATACAAAGACTAGAGAAATAGTTGGAGTTTACATTGGTGATCGCAGTGAAAATGGAGCTATCGGATTATGGAATTCGTTACCACCAGTTTATCGTCAATGTGCTGTTTGTTATACAGATTTTTGGGCAGCTTATGCAAAAGTTATTCCTAACAAACGTCATCAGGCGGTTGGTAAGGAAAGTGGCAAAACTAATCATGTTGAACGGTTTAATAATACAATGCGTCAAAAAATTTCTCGTTTAGTTAGAAAGACTTTATCCTTCTCTAAAAAGCTAGATAACCACATTGGTGCTATCTGGTATTTTATTCATCATTATAATTCTTGTTGTCGTGCCTAAATTTATTATCACTACATATTTACCACTACCAATTGTGGAGAATACTATTTAAGTAGTGAAATTACTGAACACGTTCTAGATAGGGCAGAAGTGGCTGTTAATAATGGAGCAGAGGTTGAGATTATTAGATATGCAGCCTAAATTTAATTTAGAAATGTTGGGTTTCGTTCCTCAACCCAACCTACACTCTTCTTGATGTTTACTTTATAAATCATCTCTTATGCTCTCAATCCTGGCATGACTATATTAACTAACTCATCTACAAAATCTTCAGTTAACGATGCGTGTTTTAACAGCAGACGATAAAACAAGGGACTGTAAAGCGCGTCAATGACTGCTTCAATATCAAGATCGGAACGCAATTCCCCTCGTTCTATACCTTTTTTAATGACCTCACTACAATCAAATCGACGTGGTGACAACCAGTTAAGTCGGAACGCCTCAATGACTTCTGGGTCGGTTTGTCCTCCACCAATGAGCGTTGCAATCACCTGTCCTCGTGGAGTGTTCATGATTTTAACTAACTTACGCATTTGCTGTGAAATATCTTCCTTGACCGAACCCGTATCGGGAAAAGAGAGTTCTGGGTTCACTGCTGCTAAAAAAGCGTCCATAACAAGACGCGCTTTACTCGACCACCGCCGATAAATAGTTGGTTTCCCCACAAGAGCGCGTGCTGCAACTCCTTCTATCGTTAACTGAGCATAGCCCACTTCCATCAATAATTCGTAAGCAGCGTGCAGAATGTTTTGATGTGCTTCGTCAGAACGCGGTCGTCCTCTACCTCGGGACTGAACTTTTGCTGTTGTTTTTCCTACTACCTTTTGCATATCCCTCTTCCTCAGGCTTTATTTACGTAACGTCACGTTAATACAATAATAACGCTAAAACCTAGAAAGTGTTAGTATTTCTGGGTTTGACTTTGGTAAGTCGCTCAAAAATTTCTTTTTACCCCTACTTGACACGCTTGATGATTTTGTCTAAATTAAATTACATAACGTAGCGTTACGAAAAAGGGGGGTGAGAGGTCATGGCTCATAGTCAAAAGAGGTTGCGTGGGATAAATCGCTTAATGTACATACTGAAAAAGCACCGTGTGGTTAGAACATATAAGTACATACGGGTAACTCAGCAAAACAAACCACCTCGCTACAAAATATTTTTACTAACCTGGTTGGCAATTTATCCTCTAATTACAGTTATCTTTCTCTTATTTGGGAAACAACTGAATCTTTTACCAATACCAATACGGACACTCTTGCTCACGCTTGTCTTAGTTTATTTAATGACTTATATTGTTATGCCTTGGTTGATGAAAGTCTTTTCCACTTGGCTTTATCTAAATAATAAATAGCAGAATAATATCCAATGAGTACAAGGAGATTGTTATGTCAGCACTTGATATTTCTAGCCGTAATGGTTTGGCTTCTATGCGTATAGACCATATCATGTTAAGTGTGCCTAATTATGAAGAAACAGTGCAATGGTATCAACAAAAGCTTGATGCAACTGTTGAAAAAGAATGGACTGTAGAGCAATTACCAGATTTAAAATTAGCTTATCTCAATGTGAGTGGATTTCGGATTGAGATAGTTGGTACTAGCCAGCCACGCTCTGGAATGCCTAATCCATCTTCTTTTGAAGAAGCTCTACGCACAACAGGGATCGGTCATTTTTGTTTTCGTGTTGATGATGTCGATGCAGCACTCTCGCAATTATCAGAACGCGGTGTGCAGACATTTGTTCAAGCCGCAGATTATCCCAATATTGGTGTACGAGTTGGTTTCATCAAAGACAATAACGGGAATGTTATCGAGTTTTCAGGACCATTGAAATTTATTGAATTTTCTGGTCCCGTTAAAAAATCTTAGTTTGCACTCAAGTCTTTACAGCAAAAAACAATAACAAAGGAGTTTCTCATGTCATCATTTGATTTCATCGTCATTGGTACGGGTTCCGCCGGAGCAGTTATTGCTAATCGTCTCAGTGAACCTGCTGATGTAACTGTACTGGTACTAGAAGCTGGTCGTCTCAATTTACCGCCTGTCCTAGTCAATAATCCAACTATTTGGCCTAGTATGCTCGGTACGGAAATTGACTGGGACTATTCAACTGTACCGCAACCTGGTTTAGATAGTCGTACCGTCAAAGAACCTCACGGTAAAATGCTCGGAGGTACTAGCAGCCTCAACGGCATGATGTACACTCGCGGTCATCGGAGTGACTTCAATGCTTGGGCATATAATGGCGCATTAGGTTGGGCTTACAAAGACGTGTTACCTTACTTCCAGCGAATGGAGAATTTTGTTGATGAAGACGACCCCCAACTGGGGCATGATGGACCACTGTATATTACCAGTACGGGTAAGCATGAAGAAAAACTGAATCCTATTGCCAAGGACTTCGTTGCAGCTAGCGTTAATGCAGGTTATCCTCAGTCAAATAACTTTAACGGTTCTGAAGAAGACGCAATGTTTGGTGTCAGCTACGTGCAAGTTAACATCAAAGATGGTAAGCGCTATGGTACTGCACAAGCATACCTGCTACCTGCTCTTGGTCGCCCAAACCTAACGCTGGAGACAGAAGCACAAGTCACCAAACTGGAATTTGAAGGCACGCGCTGTGTAGGTGTGACCTATGTACAAAATGGCGTCATCAAAACTGTCCGTGCGAGAAAAGAGGTCATTCTCTGTGCGAGTGCTGCTGAGTCACCAAAACTTTTGATGCTTTCTGGAATTGGGAGAGCTTCCCATTTAGAGCAGTTTGGTATTCCCGTGCGGGTGAATCTACCAGGTGTATGTGAAAACTTTCACGACCACGCTTATTTACGTGTTGTTTATAACTTAGCAGCGAAAGCAAGCGATACAGGGCAAATTGCCACTGAAGCTGCGCTGTTTTTACGCTCTTCACCCGATTGGATAACACCAGATTTAGAGTTAATTTTCTTACCTACAACCTTTGAAGCTAGCGGTAACCGCGAACCAGATGGTTTGACGATAGTTGCATCGTTGCAACGTCCGCAATCTAGGGGAAACGTCCGCCTCGCAAGCACCGATCCATTTGCAGCACCTTTGTTGAACCCCAATTTCTTGGCTGTGGAATCTGACGTCGAGCGCATGATACAGGCGGTGCGTCTATCCCGTGAGATTTTTGCAACCGCTCCCCTCTCTAGATGGGTGAAATCAGAAATTACCCCCGGTGCAAATCTTCAATCCGATGCCGATTTGCGTGCAGCCGTTCGAGAACATAGTATCTCGCAGTGGCATATGGTCGGCTCGTGCAAGATGGGGCTGGATGAAATGGCAGTCGTAGACCCGCAATTACGAGTCTATGGTGTTACAGGGTTGCGTATAGCTGATGCCAGTGTCATACCCTCAGTGATTAGCGGACATACACAAGCAGCGATCGTAATGATTGCGGAACGTGCTTCAGACCTGATTAAACAAGCACATGGGCTAGTAACAACTCGGCAAAACCACGAGTTACTCTATGCTTAGAAGCTTCCCAATAAAAAAATCTTCCAGAATTTCTTGTGGTGCGGGCTTCTAGCCCGCCACCAATAAAGGACGGGCGAGGACGCCCGTACCACAAGAACATAGTCCCCTCAAAAAGGTCAAGTCATTCACTAACACAAACAGGAGTAAAAGATTATGACGGACAATACTGTAAAAATTGATGCTACTGTTCCAAGTACTTTTCAAATTGGAGACGAGTTAAACGTTAACCGTCTCGGTTACGGCGCAATGCGATTAACGGGACAACCTGGCAATTTTGGTCCCTATTCGGATTGGGAAGGCGGTCAAAAACTCCTACGTCGTGCAGTGGAACAGGGTATTAATTTTATCGATACAGCCGAAGCTTACGGACCTGGTTTCAATGAAGAATTGATTGCTTCTGCACTGCATCCCTATCCACAAGGTGTAGTCATTGCCACTAAAGGTGGTATCAACAAACCTGCACCGGATGACATTCGCGCTGACGGAAGACCGGAAAATTTGCGACGGGGTTGTGAAGCCAGCTTGCAAAGGTTGCGAGTAGACCAAATAGACCTTTACCAACTGCATCGTCCTGACCCTCAAGTACCTTTTACTGAATCAGTAGGAATGCTAGCAACCTTGAAGTCAGAAGGTAAAATTCGTCATGTAGGGCTATCCAACGTTGCGATCGCGCAAATTGAACAAGCGCGGCGGATAGTTCCAATTGCTTCTGTGCAAAACCGCTTTGGCATCAGCGAACGTGACAATGAAAATGTCTTGGATTACTGCACCAAACACGGGATTGCATTTATCCCCTACGGCTCGCTTGGCGCACATCCCCTCAAGCAAGGCGCACCATTAGCAAATGCACAAGGGATTTTGGCAGAAATTGCCAATCGTCACGGTGTGAAACCAAATCAAATTGCGTTAGCATGGTTGCTACATCGTGCGCCTAATATCATTTTGATACCAGGAACGACAACAATTGCTCACCTTGAAGAAAATATTGTGGCTGCTTCCATCAAACTGACTCCAGACGAAATCGAAGCTTTGAATCAAATGCAAACAGTTTGAATTTATAAACAATGATTGTACGGGGTAAGAATCAAAATGACAAACGTTGGTAAAATGCGTTTTGCACCACACATCGGACTCAGCAAACCATTGGGTGATGGTCTGTTCAAAAATCTTGCGGGTGACGATCCCATCGACCAAATTAAGTTTATTGCTGACCGAGGATTTGCTGGCATCGAAGATAATTTTCTTAAGCTACGTCCAGTTGAGGTACAAGAAAAAATTGGGAAAGAACTAGAACGGCATGGGATGGAAATGGGTTGTTTTGTTAATAATTTAGTCCTTGAATATCCCACATTTGTGAGTAATTCAGAAGAAGCTCGTGAAGTTTTATTGCAGCAGTTGCGCGAAACTATTGAAGTTGCTAAACGGGTTAATGGCAAATATGTGACGACACTTTCTGGTCCACTCGACCCGCGCAACTATAGGGATTATCAAACCACTAATACGATTGAAAATCTCAAGTATTGCGCTGAGCTAGCAGAATCTGCGGGCATCATTCTTGGTATAGAAGCAATTACGGGGAAATGGTGGACGGGAACATTTGTCACAACGATTCCCCATGCTTATCTCATTACTAAAGCTGTCAATAGTCCAGCAGTCAAGCTAATATTTGATATATTCCAAGTACAGATGGAAAGCGGCAATATCATTGAAAATATTGATAGAGTTTGGGATGAAATTGTCTGTTTTCAAATTGCAGATGCTCCTAGAAGAACTGAACCTACAAGCGGTGAGATAAACTACAAAGCCATTTTGAAACATATTTATGCAAAGGGCTACACCGGATTGGTGGAAATGGAACATTCTATCTCACAGCCAGGACCAGAAGGTGAACAAGCAGTGTTGGAGATTTACGATGCTCTGGTTAGTGGCAAGTGCCAGATTTAGCTACTTGTACATTGGTACTGTAGTAACGATAATAGGAGACGAACTGTAGTCGAGTGAGTCATGGTAAAAGACCTATTTAGTGTCGAAAATAAGGTTGTTTGTATCAGCGGTTCGAGTCGGGGATTGGGTAATGCGATCGCTCAAGGATTTGCTGAACGCGGCGCAAAGGTAATTATTTCATCTTGGGATCGCGAAGAACTTGAAAATACTAGGCAGGAATTTAATTCCTACGGTCTAGCGGTTGAATCAGTAGTTTTAGATGTGCGAAATCAAGCTGACTGTCAACACTTTGTCTCAACAGCCCTTGAGCGATATGGAACGCTCGATGTCATGATTTGTAACGCTGGAACTGACATTATTAAACCTGCTGAACAATATGCAGAAAATGAGTGGGACAAAATACTAAATATCAATCTACGCGGCTATTATTTCTGCGCTCAATTTGCTGCACAACATATGCTGAGTTACGGTCGCGGCAGCATTATTATGACTTCCTCGATTGCAGGAAGTGCAGGTATTCCTGGATTAGTTCCATACGCAGCTTCCAAGGGTGGCATCAATCAACTCGTTCGCACAATGGGGGTGGAGTGGGCACAGCGAGGAGTTCGTGTCAATGCTGTAGCTCCTGGCTACATTGAGAACATCATGGCAGATGTCAAGTTTGATGCAGATGCTCCTTACCAGAAGCGTGTTGTGACTTTTACACCAATGGGGCGACGTGGAGCAGTTGATGAATTTTTGGGTGCCTATTTGTTCTTGGCAAGCGAGGCATCTTCTTACATCACGGGTGAGATTTTATATGTGGACGGCGGCTATCATGCTGCATAGTAACTTGATTTTAAACCGTATTGATGGTGGTCAAGAAGCCTACACTTACGGCAAGTCCGAAGTGTAGGTAGTTCATGAGGATTTATTTCTTGGAAATCCGAGCGCACATTTTACTGAATTTTATAGCAATTCTCACTTTTGTAAGGTATGGGAAGAGAGAACTAACCGCAGCCTGTAGCGGATGGACGCTGATAAATTCGTATCTCCGCAAACTAGAAAACGCTATAGTCGTGCGATCGCCAAAGTTGCAAATTCCAAACTAAACGCTTTCAACAGTTATATTTATCACTGTTTCTACTGTTGTATTAGGCTCAGCCTGTAGTAAAGATTCGCCTGTGTTTAGAGCATTACGGGGAGCACTCCAAGGTTCTAAACAGTAAAAATCTTTACCTTTGACAGTCCAAAACACTAGAGTTGAATAATTTTTGTCATAGCTAACAGTTAGTTTGAGATTGCGACTTTGGTCAGTGACGACAGCAGACTGTTTGGACAGATTAATGAAAGCAAAATCGATTTCATCCTGCTCAAAATCAAACTTTCCTGCAAATGATTGAACAGTCTTGTCACCCTTAATTTGATATCGATTGGACGGTAAATCGAAAACCAATTTGCTTTTATCAGGTGCATAAAAGTAAGGATGAATGCCCGTTGCAAAAGGCATAGGTTCTTGAGATAGATTGGTGTGGCGGTATCGCAATTCTAAGTTATTGCCCCGGATTGTATAAATAAAATTTAGCTCGAAGTCGAAAGGATAAACTGCACGGGTTTCTTCACTACTTTTAAGATTGACAGTTAGGCTAGCACCATTGGAATCTGACTGTTCGCTAACTTCCCAAGCAAGATTACGCGCAAAGCCATGCTGTTTGAGTTGATATGTTTTGCCGTTGAGGGTATAGGTGTCATCAACTAAGTTACCACAGATAGGGAAAAGGAGTGGAATGCCGCCTCGTACAGACAGAGTGGGATCGGCAAACCGCTCGGTATCCATGTAAAAAATGTCTTGTTCCCCAAGGAGCCAAGTAGTAATAATACCTCCCCGTTCCGGAACAACGGTGACTTTGCTCCTGGTACTTTCATCTGAGAGAATGTAAGTCTTGTATTGCTGCTGCTCTACTGCGATCGCGCACATAAATTATTGACCAAAAACGTCTGATACCAAGGTCTCACAAAATGGTCTCAGAATTTTGTCGGCTAGAGCACGCCATAGTCTTCTCGTTCCCCAATGCCGCTTTTTGCAAGTGCATTGCGTATACAAAAGATACGAGCATTCGAGCTGCTCTACCAGTTACCAGTCGAATTTCTAGGGAACTGACATTTTTTTGTCATACTTTTCTGCCACAATAGTCAACTACTCATGTATAACAAGTTGGGTGTTAAGGTATTAGGGGAGGACAAAAATCTACTTTTTGAATTTTTCTGGTTAATTATGAATAATCAGGGGAGTTTAAAAGTATATAGAATAAACAAGTTATTCACAAAGCTAACGCACTCATATGCTTACACTAGAACGAGAAGTTACTCAGATCATCTCGAAACTCCCACAAAAAATAAAACTCGAATTCTATTCAGAGTTTGGGTTAGATAACCGAGATCTCGGTGACCAGAGCGTCTATCTTGGGGAACAGCTACCGAAGATAAGTGATGCAATTAGACAGATTGCAGAAAAAATTGAAAACAACTTGAGTAAATATACACAACCAGAAGAACTGGAAAATTCTCGTTATGCGTCAGATGTGATTAAAGAAATAATCAAAGACATTGAAAAACAACTTTTGAAAAAATCTGATATCCAAGCTAAGCAAGGCGAGAGATACATATTCCTTGAACAAGGATTAAGCAGTTTCAAGCAAGCCTTGGAAAAATTGAGCGATGTATTAGACGACACTATTGAGTTTGTGGAGATCGCTTCCGAGATAAAAGAGTTACGTTATAAGCCTCTAGATGCAAGCAAAATTAAAGAAGCAGAGGAGATACTATCTCTTCTCTAAGAGTACCAAAAATCACTTAGAGTTATTTACTGAACAAATGAGGTTAAGATAGCATGAAGGCTTATTTACAAGCAGTTAAAAGTTTTTATTTGTGAAAAGCCAGATGGAAGGAAAAATAAAAGCTGTAATTGACACATCTGTTTACATCGCAGCATTTGGCAGTAAAAGCAAAACTAGTGCCCCCGCGAAAGTGATAGACAACTTACGTGAGGGCAATTTCATAGCAGTAATTAGTCCTCAAATTCTTGCAGAACTCATTGAAGTGTGTGAACGACGCGGAAAATCCAAAGAAGATGTCATAACATTCTTAAAAAGTATAAGAGATAATGTATTTAAAATCTTAGGAGATTATAGCGTAAGCACTTTAGACTTTATAGACCCAAAAGATAATATGCTTCTGGCGGCTGCACTTGAGGCAAAAGCAGACTATTTAGTTAGCTTGGATAAGCAACACGTACAACCATTAAAACACTATATGGGTACGCAAATAGTAGATCCAAACCAGTTTATACATGAGATAGACCTTTATAAAAAAGGAGAGAGAAAAGAAATAAAAACTATGTTTTTCCAATAAATTATTATATTAAGTTTACGCTGATTACACAAAGTGTCGGCATTGTATAATTAAGGGATGAACTGTTCTAATTGTGCATCCACTCATATCCCTAAGAACAGGCGTGGTTATCCTTCATAGTTGGGATGATTACCGTCGTACTTGGCAGCCTTTCATGCAGGAGTTTGCTTATTGGGCTATCCAACCAGAAGGTGAGATTCAGGTAACTGACATTTTTTTGTCATACTTTTCTGCCACAATAGTCAACTAAGCACAGAACCTTTCTTGACTCTATTTGTGGTGCTGTGTCTTACATATCGCGCTTGGGATTATTCGCGATCGCATTTCTTGTAGGTGGTAAGTCTAAGAGTTTTATTACCAAAACCTAGATAACATGAAAACCCTTTCAAATGTAATCTTTTATAAAATTCTTACCCACTCAACCTGTAATTTTGGTTATTTTCCGGCTTCATCCCACCTTAGTAATTTTGAAGGAGTTTGAATACATGAGCTGCTCGAACCCTAAAGATAGTACATTGGAACGGTGCAGAAAGTTTCTCAGTAGAGCTAAGAATTCCTTTAAAGGAAAGTATCACCTTTACACTGGTGAAAAACTGAACTGGTTTCAAGTTGTATTACGGCTTGAAAGTGCAGTGCTTCCACACATTTTCCCTTGGGTACTTTTTTGTGGTCTCTATGGTTTTTTAGTCTCCTTACTACACTATCTTGGCTTGCCAATTGCATTTTCAAGCGGAAATCGTGTCCTTACTAACGCCGTTTTAAGTTTCAATATTGGTTTGACTTTGTTATTGGTTTTTCGGACTAATACAGCTCATGAACGATTTTGGGAAGGTCGCAGACTATGGGGAGCTTTAGTCAATACGGTGCGTAATTTAGCTCAAGGTATTTACATAGTAGTTAAAGAGGAGTCACCAAAAGATCGAGTAGAAAAAAATGTAATACTTCGGCTAGTCGTTGCTTTTACGGTGGCAATGAAGTTACATCTGAGGGCAGAGCCTTTGGATGAACAGTTAGCTTCATTGATGTCCGAATCGCAATATTTGAAGCTGAAAAATACAAATCATCCCCCACTACAAATTGCCTTCTGGATTCGGGATTATTTACAGTATCAGCATGACCGAAATTGTTTAAATATTTATCAGCTGACTTCCTTTCATAAGTTGCTGGATGAAATGATAAATATTTTAGGGGGTTGCGAACGTATTTTGAAAACACCACTGCCTTTGATATATGCTATTAAACTTAGGCAGTTGGTAGTCATTTATTGTCTAGTATTACCGCTTGAAATAGTAACTAGTTTTAATTGGTGGACTGGATTAGTTATGGCTTTCGTAAGTTTCACATTATTAAGTATTGAACATATTGGCTCGGAAATTGAAGAGCCTTTCGGACACGATCCAAATGACCTCCCTTTAAATGTTATTTGCAACACAATGCTTCGTAATGTTGAAGAGTTAATAGAACTTGCTCCTAGCAACACTCGTGACTGGCAAGTATAAAAGCTATTGTTTGGCTTTTTTGAAACTTAATATTACCTCTTGTTGAGGAAGCAACGCAACGCCCGTTCTGGAAGAGAGCGTGCAAATTCTTCATCTAGTGGCAAGTGACCTACTAATAATCGGTAGTAGATTGGACCGTAGAGAATATCCATTGCCAATTCGGGATCGAGGTTCGGATCGAACTCACCGCTTTGAATACCTTTCTCAATAATTGCTCTTGCGCTCAAGCGTCGTGGCAAAAGAAATCTTTTGCGGAAATTCTCTAGAGCTTCCTTATCCCCTTGTCCTTCAGCTATGATTTCTGCCACAATCCGACCGTAGTCCCCACTAAATGCTTTCACTAGAGAGATAACTTGTCCCAAGAGTGCTTGTGCCGCAGAGGATTCTTCAGGAAAAGGGATTTCTGAAATCACTTTTGCCAGAAAGGCATCGATTACCACTGCTGTTTTACTTGGCCACCAACGGTAAATCGTGGTTTTGCCCACACCAGCCTCTCGTGCGATCGCTTCTATTGACAAATCCCGAACCGTACCTTCCTCGAGCAATTTCCAAGTTGCGTTTAAAATCGCCTGTTCTGCCTCCACAGAACGAGGACGCCCCGCCGAGTTCACAACATTACTTTGTTTCATCACAAAAAAACTTTTTGCACTTTCTTTTATTATATATTACGATACGTTTTGTTTATAATTAAAACATTGAGATGCTCCTAGCAACGTTCTCGTCAGTTAATCGTAATTCATGTTTCTAAATCTTTAATTGCCTTTTCAACCTCAATCAAAAGTGAATCTAAATCTTGAGTGATTACTTGCCAAACAATATCTAAATCAACATCAAAATAAGCATGAATAATACGATTTCTCATACCGATAATTGGTCGCCAAGGTATTTGAGAATACTTAGTTTAGCAAGATTCAGAAACATGATTAGCTGCTTCACCCATAATTTCAATTAATCTGACTAGAGCTAAAGACAGGAGGCGATCGCGATCTAAATCTTCTCTATTACGATTATTCACAAAGGACAATGCTTCTTTAGCTGAATCTCTAATGTGTTTTAGCCGAGTTAAATCATCAATTCTGCTCATAAATAATCATGGCTTCTGCTAATACTTGCTCGCGGAAATAACGGCTTAAATCTGCTGGTGTTCTTAAATCTACCTGGCGATTTATTATCTTTGATAACTCATCTTCCATTGTAATAATAGCTAAACCCGGAGTTTTCCCCGGTTCAAATTCTACTAAAATATCAACATCACTTTCTCTGGTAAAATCATCTCTTAATACTGAACCAAATAAAGACAACTTGCGGATCGAGTGACTTTGACAAAATTGTTGAATTTCTTCAAGAGAGAAATTAATAGGAAGAGTTGTTCGTGTCATAGTTAAAACTCCTAATTGATAATTTTTTTGATTTCAGATTTAAGAGGAGTAACTTGAGCCTCCATTGCCTTAATTAAAGCCTCTGCTCGATCTGTTTTATCTTCATGATAACTGGAGTTGCGGTTCAGACAATTAAACTCTTAAAAGAAGTGAACTCCCGAACTTCCTTTTTAGCCAAGCCTAACCTCACAGTCCCTCAGTCTTCAAGTCTTTTCTCATTGCGTCTGGGCGTCCCTCAGTCTCCGCGTTGCACTTCGAACGTGCCATTCGGGGTGACACTCCTCACTTTACCGTCTCTCGTTCCCAGGCAGAGGCTGGGCTGGGAACGAGGTGGGGGGGTTACCCCTCATTCGCCAGCTGCATCCATTAGTGCGGGGTACCTCTAACGTACCTCTAAAGATAGATTTCGCTATTATAAGACGCAGCGTATTGAAATTTTATTTTTGATACGATACGTTATGTATAGATAAGAAACCAAACGGCAAATACAACTACATCAAGGGAAGATTCATAATGAACACATCCAACAGAGTTGAAGAAAATGCAGAAGAAGCTACAATTCGGCAGTTAACTGAGCAATGGTTTAAGAACTGGAGTCCAGAAGATAAAAAGTTTGATATCGAAAAACTGCAACCGCTTTTTGCTCAAGGTGAGGGTGAACTGCTCGTTTTCGATGATATTAGTACTCAGGTGGTTATCCTTCATAGTTGGGATGAGTACCGTCGTACTTGGGAGCCTTTCATGCAGGAGTTTGCTTATTGGGCTATCCGACCAGAAGGTGAGATTCAGGTAATAGTAGAAGGTAATCTTGCGGTGACTACTTTTACTTTCGTGGCACAGGGACGATACTTTGACGGTCGTGAAATTACACCCAAACAACACGCAACCCATGTTTGGCGAAAACAAGCAGGTAGGTGGGTAATTATACACGAACATCTGACTGTTGGTGGAAATTAAGTAAGCGTTGTTATATCAGCATTTTCAAAGTAGTGGAGAGGTAAATATGAACGCAGATCGACTCAAGAAAATTGCACTTGTGACTGGAGCAAACAAAGGTATCGGATTTGAAATTAGTCGTCAGTTGGCTAAGCAAGGTATTACCGTGTTGCTGGGCGCACGAAATGAACAACAAGGAACTGAAGCTGCAACAAAGCTATCTCATGAAGGGCTAGATGTTCGGTTTATCAAGTTTGATGTGACTGATGAAGCTACAATTAGGGAGGCTGCTAAGTTTATCGAAGAGCAGTTTGGCAAGCTGGATATTCTCGTTAACAATGCAGGAGTCAATCTTGAATATGGTGCTTCCGTACCAACTCCGAGCCAAGTTAGTCTTGATACGCTCAGGCAAACTTTTGAAATTAACTTCTTCGGTGCAGTAGCTGCAACACAAATATTGTTGCCCTTAATTCGCAAGAGCGAAGCAGGACGTATCGTGAATGTATCAAGCAATCTAGGTTCGCTCACACTACACAGCGATCCTAGCTTCGACTGGTATGACGTGAAGCAGCTTGCTTACGATTCGTCGAAAACAGCGCTTAATGCTTTCACAGTTCATCTTGCCCATGAACTTAGAGATACCAACATCAAAGTCAATTCTGCTCATCCTGGTTGGGTTAAAACTGATATGGGATCGGATGCGGCGGATTTGACAGTTGAAGAAGGTGCTGACACTCCTGTATGGCTAGCGACTTTGCCAGATGACGGACTAACTGGCGGCTTCTTTTCCAAAAAACAACCCTTGCCTTGGTAGCGAAATCTCCTCGTTAAAACGGAGGGATTCTCACCCTCCCATGCTGTTTTTGATAGAAGGATATCAGTACATGAGTATTCAACCTACTATTCTCGTTCTTGGTGCAACAGGAAAAGTTGGCAATGAAACAGTACGCCAACTCAAAGCCATAGGTGACAGTCGGGTCATAGCTGCTGTTCGTTCACCTGAAAAAGCTACACAATTCAAAGACCAAGGCATTGAAACAGTTATCTTGGATTTAGATAACCCAGAAACCTTACTCCCTGCTCTCCAAGGAGTCGATCGCGCCCTTCTCCTTGCGGGTTATAGCGTTGATATGCTGCGTCAAAGCAAACGATTCATTGATGCAGCTTCAACCACTGGTGTGCGGCACATTGTTCATATTGGTGCATCTGGCGCACCAACCAACGAAGTAGCGCACTGGGGTTGGCATCAGTTAATTGAAGCCTACATTGAACGAAAAGGTTTTAGTTACACGCACCTACGCCCTGAAGCATTTATGCAGAATGTTACTGGACCAGGGTATCGCTGGTTAGATGGTAACGTGATTCGTCACTATGTCGGAAATGCTCGTTGGAGTTGGATTGATTGCAATGACCTTGCCCTTGTTGCCGCACACGCCTTACTTGAAGCAGATAAATACGCAGGGCAAATTATCCCATTGGGTTACGATGCTAAAACCTTTGATGAGATTGCACAAATTCTGTCTGAAGTCGTTGGCAAGCCCTTCTATGCTGAAGCTCGATCACCTGAAGAGTTCTTAGAAAATGCACTCAAAGCTGGTGCGGATGAAGCATATATGACCTGCGTTTATACCCAATTCAAACTCAATATCGCTGGTGCTATTCCCAATGCGGATGCAACATTTGATAACTTTGAGGCAATTACAGGACGGAAGGCAACCACTTGGCGAGAATTTGCTCAAAGGTATAAACAAGAACTTGATTACTAATACTACTTGCAGAGTTTGTTGGGTTTCGTTCCTCAACCCAACCTACGTTGATAAATTTGTTCTTGCCGCATGATATTGAAGAAACCGATACGGAGGCTATTTACCCTTACTTAGCCCAACAACTTTCTTTACTCGATTTAGCGTATTTGCACGTGCAACTACCACTGGTGAACTTTGGCGATCAACCCAACGCACCGTTTGATGTCGCAAAACTGATTCGCCCGCACTTTCGCGGTTCCACGATCGTGGACGGTAGCCTCGATCGCGAACAGGCGATTGCCCGACTTGAAGCCGGAGATGCCGATTTAGTCGCCTTCGGACGTGCCTTTCTCGCCAACCCCGACCTGCCGCAACGCTTGAGTAAAAATGCTCCTCTTAATGAAGTTGATTACAGCACATTTTACACCCCAGGAGCAAAAGGCTACACCGACTATCCCACGCTAGCAGAACTGCAAACAGCTTAATTTTAAACTTCAAAAACTGATTGCAGTTGCTCCTAAATAGGTCGTCACAAAGGGCGCTAACTAGTTAGGAGCGTAACTAGCGTCATTTGTCAATGCACCTCAAAAATTAATGCGACGATAGATTTCAGTCAGTGGAATTTCTACGTTTAAACTGTGCAGAACGATCGCCTGCTCGAGGTGAGAGTGAACTTGCCATAACCAGCGATCGTTACTGTTACGATCCTGTTTGTGATACTGCTCAATATAGGGTTCAGTTTGGCTCACAAGCAGATATTCATCAAAACTGGCAATAGAGCGATATTTTCTGAATTTTTCGCCTCTATCGTAGGCTTCAGTAGAGGGCGATAGAACTTCGACAATCAGTAAAGGATTGAGAATTTCATCATTGCGTTCGGCGCTTCGCCGCAGCGCTTCGCTATCGCCATTGAACTCTGGGAAGCCATTAACAACCATCAAATCGGTATAAGTACCACACTGATATTCAGGAATCCAAACTCGCAAGTCACTGTTATACAAACGAAAATCGGTGTCTCTCAGCAAAAACCCCAAGTAAATTAAAAAGTTGCTGGCAATTGCACTGTGGGCTTCTGAACCTCCCGACATAGTAATAATCTCTCCGTTGTGGTATTCATGGCGTTCTGGGTTGGTTTCTTCCATAGCCCGATACTCGTCTAATGTCAGGCGAGTTGCGATCGCATCTGGGGAACTGGTTTGAGCAAAGACCACAATCAGACCTCTTGAATAATTAGCTCTAAAACTATTATCAGCTTCGGGTTGAAGAATTGCCATTGCGCTCCGGTATGAATATAATAAAATATAGCAAAAACCGAGGTAATGGAGTCTGATAATTTGCCAACTGTAGCACAATCTATTCAATTTGTTATTCTTTGTCAGTAGTTATCTAATGGTTATCAACCTATTAATATTTTTCGTTATGACTCCAAATTAAAAACGATTTATATTCAAGGATGTACTAATGATGAAATCGCGTTAATCATCTATTCTGATGGAAATTGGATGTTTTGCTCGTGACTGATTTAACTCAAATGACAGTAACAGAATTAAAACACTATTTATCGGAAAATCGCAGTGATGATGATAAATTTAGTGAAGCATTAGCAGAATTATTAAAGCGCGCTCCCAATCCTGTAATTTATTCTAAAGATATGCCTTTAGAAGAGCAAGAACGAATCTTTATGGAAAAAATCACAAAACATTAGCTCTTGTAGTGCGCTCGCGGCTTGTGTAACGACAGTCTTAAAAGTCAAGCACTCGCCTGAAAAGTAAAGTGCGCTCGCACTTCTTGTAACCATGCATCAAGAAAACACTCTGATAGAATGTGCGATCCCTCTGTAAACTCAATCTTGCGTAAATGCCTCTTCTAAGAAGCCAGATGTGCTTCTATTGTCACCCGGACGAGAACTTGTCTGAGTCACATAAACCGACACAAACTAAAAGGTGTTCCCTAGCACGGGTTGCTGCAACATAGCGATCGCCACTGTTAACTGCTGCGGTGTACCCTTTATCTGAGAAGGGTCAATAATGAGTTCGACCTGAGTCTGGATTAGCGTTCCTCGATCGTCTTTGAGAAAGTGATTTTTGCCTGTACAACGAACTGCTTCAGTAAAGACGTGGGTTTTGATGTGCCAACTATTTGTATATTCTGAATTATTCCAAATAGAATTTTCTGTCCAATTAAGTAAATCTTCGCTCAGGAAAGCACGCGCTACTGCTGGAATATTCGCACCGCCAGACCACTCATGTACTAGGTATAAAAGTCCATCTTGCTCTTGCCTTGATTTGAACTTAATTTGTCTGACTTTTGGCATATAAGACACAAGTTCCGTTAGCTTGTCTCGATAAGTGGCATAAACCAAAGGACGAGGAAAGGGGATATGGGCATCAATGGAGATCGACATGGAAAATGGTGCTGTAACGAAAGGGGTAGCGTTATTTAGGTTGTAGTTAAGAAAGCTTTCAGTTGCTTCTATCAAAATGGATACTTACCGCCTAAATATCACAGGTGTTACAAGTTTAACAGTATCTGAGAGAACCACGCTCAAAGCTTTAGTGGTAATGCGAAACACCCGCCAAAGGAGATCGCACTACAAGAAATGCAAATGACTCATAATTCGGTAGTTTGCATGGAGATTGTAGCTTTCTAGGTTGATTTGTGTTTCACTTTTCCTGAAACTGCTGTGACTGTACCCACCAGACCAAGAGCTAGAATTCCTAAGATCGAGGATGGTTCAGGGATAGGATTAATTCTGCGAAATTCGATTGGCGTGTTGACAATCAAATTACCGTTAGCGTTAAAAATTTGGTCTAACGAGTTAACACCGTTCTCAAAGAAAGTTACGTTGGAGACTACTTTGCCACCAGTACTCGTTGGGCAACCATTTGGGGCATTAGTGCCTATGTATCGGTTCGGTTCCCACTGGAGTTCGAGGTTACAGCTTATCGTAGCTATATTGCTCGTGTTAATAATTCGTTGTTCCTCTAGTTGATTGCACAACCCACGTAAAGTATCACTGTTGAGAAAGCTACGAACGCTGAGATTGACTCCGGAATTTCCCTCACTAAAAGAATAAAAGCTGATGCGCTCAAAAGCAGTGCTGTTCTGTTCTAGATAAATGTTCTGCGTGTTGGCACTTGGGTTGCCATCGGTTAGTTTCACACTACAGTTGGACATGGTGATAAGTGGAACAGTAGGGTTATTCGCCACCTGTTGAGCATTATCAAAAAAACCCGCAAACCACTGCGCCACTTCCTTAACCTGTGTCGAAAATGGCGGAGCAGAAGCAACAGCACGACTTTGTTGAGGAACTATTAATACGGAAAATAAAAATGTCAGAGAATAGATCTTTAGTTTATTCATATTTCATTGAATGTGTTATGTGCTCCAGTTTACAATCAAATTAATTGAACAAGGCGCTTGCGATCGCTTCTGGAGAAAGGTGTTGGGTAGTGAAGATTTGAGTCAGTACAAGTGGAGACATGATTTCTACTATTCTATTGTCGTAGGCAAGTCTGGTGTTCCGCTCCGATCCCATGTCAGCCAGTATACTTTTGAACGTTTGCCAGCTAATATTTTCAAGTAGGGTTCTAGTTTCTGCAGGTGTTACGGTTGTAACCATAATGAAAGTCTCTCACCTCAATTGTTATTTTTCTTCTTTTCTAATTGATATAGCAATCCTAAATCATTCATAAGAAATTTCCGACTCCTCCAGCGAATATAATTCGCGACTATACAAACCAACTTCACCTACGTGAGCTTTAATACAATAACCTTTGCCCGTCAGATTTTGTCTGTATAGTCGCGATTTCTAATAGCTAAGGCTAAATAAATTTAGACATCGATTTTGTCTAACTTTTCTACGTATTTTCTCACAAAACATTTAGGATTGCTATAGGAATCCTAAATGTTTTATGAAAAACTTTAAGTACTGTTAGGTAGGCAATGCCCACAAGCGCCCTGTCAAGGTGGATCAAAACTTTAGGAAATGAATAGCTTTCTCACCTCTTCCCTGGAGCGTACTCTGCGCCTGGAGTGGTTAAATAAATGACTTTTGAGGTGCAGAGTACGCTCCAGAGCGCGGAGGAAAAAGAGGAGAAATTACCGCCTGAATCAAAATCAACGGCTGTCATTTTTCTGTCATATTCATTCGCGATAATTAAAACAGTGAGATCTAGCAATTCGCATTCCTGGGCGTTACACGCACTTAACAATCGAATAGCAGTGAGGAACAATGACAAAACAGGATAAGCCTGAAAATAGAAAACATAGCGGTGTTACTCGTCGCGGATTTTTCAAAAGGGCAAGTTTCACCGTAGCTAGCGCTGCGATCGTAGATTCTGGTTTGATGGATACCAAAGAAGCTACAGCCGCACCTTCGAGCTTTGTTGGTCCGGGACGCACGCCGATTCAACTCCGCATTAATGGAACGGAGCGTCGTGTGGAAGTCGAACCTCACAACACCCTTGCGGAAGTGTTGCGCTTCAAGCTAGGTTTGACAGGTACAAAAGTAGTGTGCGATCGCGGTTCCTGTTCGGCTTGTACAGTCTGGTTGGATTCAACACCTGTGTGCTCGTGTATGATGCTAGCTGTTGATGTGGGCGATCGCGCCATTACTACTATTGAAGGACTCGCCAAGGGAGAAGACTTACATTCCGTACAAGCAGCATTCATTGAATACGATGCTCAGCAATGCGGTTATTGTACCCCAGGGATGGTAATGAGTTGCGCGGCTCTGCTGGCAAGGAATTCAAACCCCACACTTGAAGACGTACAAGCGGCAACAAGCGGTAATTTGTGTCGCTGCGGTACTTATCCCAAAGTTTTTGAAGCAACCCTCGCTGCCGCCAAGTCCATTCAAAGTGGAAGGAGTTAAAGGTATGGCGTCACTGGTCACTGGTCACTGGTCACTGGTCACTGTTCAAAGTGGAAGGAGTTAACAATATGGCTCCCAATCGTAAGCTTAAGAAAAATAGAAAGCGTTATGTTATTTTTATGGCTTCTGCCATCGCTACAACTGTTGCAGACGCCGCAGCAAAAAGCCATGCTCAATCAAGCTCATCTACCCTAGGAAGGATGACAACTCTTGCTATTGGTATTCCAGGGGTGAACATAAGTCAAGTTCAGAGAGAGATCCCACCGGATGAACCGCCACCACTGCCTCCCAACGCCGAACTTTCCGTAATTGGCAAACGCACTCAGCGTTTGGATGCTCGCCTTAAGGTGACAGGAGCAGCCCGTTACACATCAGATGTGCAGTTGCCCGGTATGCTTTATGGAAAAATGTTGCGATCGCCTTATCCCCACGCCCGTATTCGCTCCATCGATACAAGTGCTGCAGAACGCTATCCTGGAGTACGTGCCGTGCATATCCTGGATAGGGTTGTAGGAGGCGCAACAGAGCGCGATCCCAAACCCGTTACACCCGGACAACTGCCCCTCATTCGCTTTGTCGGTCAGCCCATTGCAGCTGTAGCTGCAACAACACCAGATGCTGCAGAGGAAGCAGTGCGATCGATCCGAGTTGAGTACGAGCAATTGCCCTTTGTTGCAGATATGGAAGCAGCACGCCAGTCCAACGCACCCCTCGTTTTTCAAGGACCAACAGAACAAGCAGGTACGGGTGGCGGTGGTGGAGCACCCAAGGGATTACCCCAACGCGGCAATGTGCGAGGACCAGTCAAAGAAAATTTGTTTGGAGGGTCGCGTGGTGACGTTAAACAAGGGTTTGCTGAAGCAGAGGTGACGGTCGTTGGGGAATTTCGCACGCAAGTACAGACTCATTCTGCCTTGGAAACCCATGGCATTGTAGCCGATTGGAAACCAGAAAGCTTGACAGTTTATATCTCCACCCAAGACACTGCAGGTGTGCGTAACGAGCTTGCAGATGTGTTCGAGTTACCAAAAAGCCAGGTGCGCGTTATTACAGAATTTATGGGTGGTGGCTTTGGAGCTAAATTTGGAATAGGTAATTACGGTGCTGCCGCGACATACCTCTCAAAAAAAGCAGGTGCGCCCGTGCGTTTGATGCTCGATCGCAAGGAGGAGCATCTCGCCGTTGGCAATCGTCCGGGTACAATGCAAAAGCTGCGTATCGGAGCCAAACGGGACGGAACGCTCACCGCCATCAGTCTCAGTGCTTACGGGACGGCGGGTGTTGGATTGGGAGCAGGGGTTGGCAACATCGCCCAAGTCATGTACAAATGCCCAAACTTCGATTCAGAACAGTACGACGTTCTAATCAATGCTGGACCGGGTGCTGCCTTTCGCGCACCGGGCAATCCCCAAGGTGCGTTTGCTCTGGAGCAACTGATTGATGAACTCTCCGAACGGCTCCAAATAGACCCATTAGCGCTGCGTGACAAAATTGATGAAAGTCCCACACGTCGCGAACAACGCCGTATCGGAGCCGATCGCATCGGTTGGAGTCAGCGACACGCACCAGGTGCCGACTCCGGATCGATTAAGCGGGGTATTGGTATGGCACAGTCTTTTTGGCCCCGCATCGTTGAAATGGATTCATCTTGTGAAGTGCGAGTTTTGCGCGATGGCTCAGTTGAGGTGAGGTCAAGTGTCCAGGATATTGGCACTGGCATTCGTACCGTGTTGGCGCAGGTGGTTGCTGAAGAGTTCGGTTTACAAGCAGCAGACATTACCGTGCGAATTGGTGATACCATGTTCCCTGTAGGACCGGGTTCGGGCGGTAGCAAAACCACTGGCTCAATCACACCAGCTGCTCGCAATGCTGCCTATCGCGTCCGACAACAAATGCTACAACAAGTTGCGCCTGCTCTAGGAGTGAATGCGGATGCTTTAACGATGAAAGATGGGCGTATCTTTGTGAGTGCTGCGCCATCGAAAGGGCTATCGTTTCGCGAAGCCGCAAAAAAACTGCCAACTGAGCAAATTGCAGTCACAGCAAACCGCAGTGAAGACTATGGTGGTTTCCAAATCAAAACTCCTTCTGGAGATGGCTTCAGTCATGGGGGATTAGGTGGCGTGCAGTTTGTTGAAGTGTCAGTTGATACGGAAATAGGATTGGTGCGAGTTGAACGTGTCGTAGCCGTCCATGATTGCGGTCGTCCAATCAATCCATTGCAGCTAGAGAGCCAAATTAATGGCGGTATTCTTCAAGGCACATCATGGGCGCTTTACGAGAATCGGCATTTGTGCCAAAAATCCGGGGCGATGGTCAACGCGAACTTCGACCAATATAAAATTCTTGGTTCCCGCGAAACTCCAAAGATAGAAATTCTCTTGTTGGAAGATTATCAGGGACGTAGTTCTACTGATGCAGGTGGTATCGGAGAACCAGCGATTATCCCAACGGCGGCGGCGATCGCCAATGCCATTTATAACGCAACTGGTGTACGCTTGCGGGATTTACCAATGACACCAGAGCGAGTACTAGCGGCTTTAAATGCATCAAGGAGGACATCATGAAGCGCTTTGAATGGACAAATGCCTCTACCATCAATGAGGTCGTAGCGCAAATCAACAGTACGGTTGCTGATGCTACAGTTGCTGCTACTAGCCCTATGGCTGCTACTAAGAACAACCAAACCGCAAATAACACGGTGATTGTCAAAGCAGGAGGCATCGATCTACTAGATTTGTTAAAAGAAGGATTGGTGACACCATCGCGAGTCATCAACATCCGCACCCTTCCCAACATGGATCGCATGAGTGCAGATGCCCAAACTGGGTTACGCATCGGACCTCTAGTCACACTCGCCCAACTGAGCATAGATCCGGCAGTACGTCAAGGTTATACTGCCCTTGCTGAGGCAGCAAGTCATATCGCCACACCACAAATCCGCAACGTTGCTACCATTGGCGGTAACCTCTTACAACGTCCGCGCTGTTGGTATTTCCGCTCCGAACAGTTTCGCTGTTTGAAGCGGGGAGGTAAGGAATGCTTTGCTATTGAAGGGGAACACAAGTATCATGCTATTTTTAATAATGAGGTTTGCCCTTGCGTGCATGCTTCTACAGCTGCAACAGCACTCATTGCTCTGGGTGCTCGATTGGTATTAACGAGTCCAAAAGAAGTACGAGAAGTTGCACTGGAAGAGTTTTTCGTTACACCGGAAAAAGACGTGCTGCGGGAAAACTCACTTCAGCCTAACGAGTTAATTACAGAAATCCGGGTACCTGCACTAGGGGCAAACGTGCGATCGGTGCATCTCAAGCAGGGTGAGAAAGAGTCTTATGATTGGGCGATCGCAGAAACTGCTGTCGCGATCGAGCAGTCTGGTGGACGCTGTACAAAAGCTTCTATTGTGCTGGGTGCAGCTGCTCCCGTACCGTTGCGTGCTCGGACTGCGGAGGCTGTTTTAATTGGCAAACCGATTAATGAAGAGACGGCGCGTGTAGCAGCAAGAGCCGCAGTGCAAGGCGCAAAGCCGCTCTCACAGAATGCGTACAAAGTGCCTATTTTTGAGGTGTTGGTGCGTCGAGCGATTCTGCTTGCAGCCTCAAATGCTGGAGGAACTCGTTGAATGTAGAATATATTGCAGCTACTCCTATTCCGCTTGAAGATTACTTAAGAATCTAGTCAATGGTACACACACGCTTTAAGCATAACTCATAGGTTTTTTGGTGTCATGCTAACAACATTGCCAACCAACGTAACCGTTTCACCAGCGACTACAATCCCATCCCCATCATGACAGCCGTATAGCACTCGTTGCTGGTGGTTGGTATATGCCTGCATACGGGCATAGTTTTCTGGAGTATCTTGTACGTGCGGCACAAAAGCAAAGTCTACTAGACCTAATCCCTGATAGATAGTAAGTGGTGCATACGGCGTATCACCACAGAGTTCTGCTGAGGTTACTTCTTGTGTCATTATAATTGCCCCAGCTGAAATGCCAATTAACACGCCTTGACGGAGAGCATACTCACGCAGCCGAGTCATCAATCCGCGTTGCTGGAGCCAGTACAAGAAGTAATAGGTATTACCACCAGATAAATGAATCGCATCACAGGCGAATAACTCATCAAGAAGGTCGGGTTTGTATGCCACATCAAGTTCAACGTAGATTGCAAGTTCGAAACCATACTGTTGATAGTACTTTTGTTCTGCATTAAAGTACTGTCGTTTTGGATCGCTTGATGAGGAAATGTAGCCAATGCGTGCTGTGGTCGCATCCAAGAGTTGAAGTAGATACCGATCCACCTGCTGATTTGCTGCCATCGCCCGATCGCTGTAGAACACCAATTGTCGCATAAGACTTCCTCGTTTCATGACTCACTTGCTGACATTATTGGATGGTTTACTCACTGTTGCTACTATATTGCACCCAACTGAGAACCGCTATATTTACCATGCAACTGGCAAACGTATCCGCGATTTGCCTATTACCCCAGATAAGTTACTGTTGTTTTTGCATCCGCAGCAACTTAACCATACAATCTTTGATGCCACTGTACTATCACCCAACACTCCAACCCTGGCACTGTCTGAGGTGACAGATGGACTGTGACCAAGATAAAATAAATTTATGTATTGTCAAAATCTAGTTTTTTCCCGTCATGCTATCCAACAAATGTTTTATCGTCGAATAAGTAAAAAGGAAGTAGAAGCTGTGCTCGTTTATGGAGAAGTGATAGAAGAAAATCCTGATGACACACCATTTCCCAGTTATCTAATATTTGATTTTGTAGAAGGTAAACCAATTCATGTTGTATGTTCCTACGATGAATCTACAGATACAGGTTATGTGGTAACAGCTTATATTCCCGATAGGAACATTTGGTCAGATGATTTTAGAACTAGGAGAAAATTATGAAATGTGTTATTTGTAAGAATGGACAACTTCAACCTGGTTTTGTAACTGTGACTTTAGAAAGAGACGAATGTATTGTTGTCATTAAGAAAGTTCCAGCAGAAGTGTGTGATAATTGTGGAGAATACTATTTAAGTGATGAAATTACTGAACAAGTGCTAGACAGGGCAGAAGTTGCTGTTAATAATGGAGCAGAGGTTGAGATTATTAGGTATGCAGCATAGGTTTAATTTGTTAAAGAAAATAATTCTGTAGAACCACAAAATTTTTGTCATTTTTTTTGAACGACAAATGTTTCTCAGTCTTGCTTTTTTGTAATGAAAATCAAGTTCCCTCCCCTTTCCAAGGGGAGGGTTAGGGTGGGGTAAATTTGAAACTAAAACTTGCATCATTATCTAGTTTAGCTTTAAGTTTCAGGTAGTCTTGGAGCAGTGGAGTACCGAGTGCTGTTGCGATCGCAACCGCTCGCTTGCAATTCTCTAATGCTAAATCCAAGTTCCCTATTTGATAATAAAGTTCTGCCAAGTTGTAAAGCTTACAGAGTTAGTCTGTTACTTTCATCCTTTAGCCTTCATACTTCAGCTTTTTTATACTAGGGAGTTGTAGTGGTAATCAATCTTACATGAGAATAAGTAAGAATATTGCCATCATTAGTCATTAAAGGACAGTCATAAGTCCTTGCAGTAGCAACGATAATTCTATCAGCAGGATCTTTATGAAATTCCCCAGGTAAGGAGTAAGATTCAATGGCGATCTCAGGGGTAATAGGAATTAAAAGGATTCCTTCTTCAGCCAAAGCTATAGAAAACCACTCGTTCAATGGCTTAGGAAGAACTAAACGACCTTGATTGACTAATCTTGAAATTTCCAGAAGACTAATCGTTGATATTCCTATCCCATTAGGACGAGAGTTTTCAATAATTTCTTTCTGCAAATTTGTAAGTTGGAGGGAGTCTTGGTTCCACCAAATCCAGATATGGGGATCAAGAATAATCATTCCTTTTCCATATCCCATTCATCAGCAGGGAGTCCTGACTCTTCGGGAGTTCCGTAGAAGACAAAAGGTTCTGTACCAGCCAAAGCAGGCTTACGTTTTGGCTTAGTTTCTGTATCTTTAATAATAGAACTAAGCTTTTCTCTTATGACTTCATTGAGAATTTCGGAAGCCAGATCTTCTACAGATATCTGTTTAAAAGCTGCAGCTTTAATCAAAATCTGTTGAGCCTCCTGACTAAGATGAATATTTGTAGTGAGCATAATTACTATCTCCTAATTGCATGATTCTTGCTCGCACTTATTATTCCGATCTATTAGTCGCGCTTTGTTAAAACAACCACCCTCGTCGTTCTACTTAAAGCGCATTTATTATAGTATACACTAATCTCCCTCGCTCATAACATAAATATTCTTTAGCTTTAACACTGGGAAAATTATTCATGCCAAGATACTTAATGGCTTAACAATTAAATCTTCTTTAGGAATTGGTTGATTATCAGCCCTTAAACTTTCAAGATATAATTCAATAGCTTCTGTAATATTCTCAATGGCTTCTTCAAAAGAATCTCCTTGAGAATGACAACCTTTTAGGGTAGGACAAAAAGCGTGATAACCTCCATCTGATTCTTTTTCCAAAAGAACTGTGTAATTGTAAATTTGTTTATTGTTGTCCATATGTTTTCAACTTGTTTGCGATATACCTACTTTAGCAGACTAGGAAACGTTATAATTAACTACTCTTTTCCCACTTAAAGAATACCTAATTTTTTGGCGTTGCTGAATTTGGATATGAATCACATTTTAGTAAAGCTATTAACATGGTGATATCGTTTTTTTTAGCCCATACCCCAAATCATGACAGACCAACAATTACTAGAACGTATAGTCCTCAATCCAAAAGTACTAGCAGGAAAGCCTGTAATTAGAGGAACCCGCTTAAGCGTTGAGTATATTCTTAACCTGCACAGCGAGTGGTGCAAATTTTGCAGAAATTCTCGAAGAGTACGAAGGGCTGAGTCCCGAAGATGTTCGAGCTTGTATTCTGTTTGCTAGTAAATCACTATCGAATACAACTTTTATGCCATTAGCTGTAGAAAATACTTGGATGCGCTTTCTAGTAGATGAATGTACGGGGTCAGTTGTTGCTCGTTGATTGCGCGACCAAGGTTATGAAGTTTTCTCTATGTATGATGAAGCGCGAGGTATAAGCGATGACAACGTGCTACAAAAAGAATTTGTCGAAAATTGGATTTTAATTACCAACGATAAAGACTTTGGTGAAAAGATATTTCGAGAAAGTAGTTCCCACAGAGGTGTAGTTTTTTTGCGCCTGGAAAATGAACGGGCTGTCAATAAAATCGAAACGCTTAGACGATTACTGGAAAATTATGCAGATAGACTGCCCGAGCAATTTGTGGTTGTCACGGAGAATAGAGTGAGATTTGCATCTGTTTAAATCGCAAGCTTGGATGTGCAGGATGTTGCTTAAATTGGCTGTCATTTTTCTGTCACATTTAGCAATTAAGCTAAGAATCAGCTGTTTTTTTGCAAGTTGCTTGAAATTTGCCTTCCTGAGGTTACATCATTCTATTGAGGTCTAAGGTTAAAAAACCTTACTCAGCGACAAGTCTGCTGTAACAGCAATGTATCCATCACCTTAGGAGAAATCAGACATGAAAACACGAAAACTCGGAACACAAGGATTAGAAGTCTCAGATATCGGACTCGGCTGCATGGGTATGAGTTGGGCATATGGCAGTAGAGATGAAGCTGAGTCAATTCAAACAATTCACCGAGCTATTGAGCTAGGGATTAACTTTTTGGACACCGCTGAGGTTTATGGACCGTTTACCAACGAGCAATTGGTGGGTCGGGCTATCAAAGACCGTAGGGATAAAGTCATCATTGCTACTAAGTTTGGCTTTAAGATTGATGAAAGCGGTAAGATAGCTGGTGTAGACAGCACGCCAGAAAATGTTCGGCACGTTTGCGATGCTTCTTTACAAAGGTTAGGAGTTGACTACATTGACTTGTTCTACCAACACCGGGTTGATAAGACAGTGCCAATTGAAGAAACCGTTGGTGCAATGGCTGAGTTAGTGGAGCAAGGTAAAGTTCGCTACTTAGGATTATCAGAGGCAAGTCCAGAAACTATCCGTCGCGCCCATGCAGTCCACCCCATTAGTGCTTTGCAATCCGAGTACTCTCTTTGGGAACGGAACCCAGAAAAACAAGTTCTGCCAACTGTACGAGACTTGGGAATTGGTTTTGTTCCCTACAGTCCACTCGGACGTGGCTTTCTTACAGGGCAGGTCAAACGGGCTGAAGAGTTTGCTGAAGATGACTATCGTCGGCATGACCCCCGTTTTCAGGGTGAGAATTTTGAATCCAACATGAGAATTGTCGAGCAGGTTAAGCAGATTGCTCAATCCAAGGGGGCGACACCCGGACAAATTGCATTAGCTTGGTTATTGCACCAAGGCAATGATATTGTACCTATCCCCGGTACGAAACGCAAGGCATATGTTGAGGAGAATGCAGCAGCAGCTGAGATTAGCTTGAGTGCCGAGGAATTGGCACAACTCGATCGAGTTGCGCCTGTAGGAGAGACATCGGGCGATCGCTACGCTCCACAAATGATGAGTCTTCTTGATAGATAACTATGGGGGGTGCTTGCCTACAACGCTCTTTATGACAATCCCTCTTCCCTACTCCCCACTCTCTATTCCCTATTTTCCAGATCTACGGTGTACATACAAGTTGGCTTTACCCCCCTTAATCCCCCCTTATAAAGGGGGGAAACTGGAAATCAGTTCCCGGACCTTTGCAAGGTTCCACCTCATCTCCTTCCTCCTAGGCGTCTTGGTGGGTGAAACTGGAAATCAGTTCCCGGACCTTTACAAGGTCTGGGCTAGGGAGGGGTAAAAAAATGCTAAAACCTCGGTCTATTAGTTATTTCATACTTGTGTGTACACCGTAGATTTTCCAGATAGAGCAAAATTGTATCAAAGACAGCAAGAATGAGAAAGACACAGTATCCGTCAAGCTTCTAACATGAAGAATGCTCCTTTGAAAAGAATAGGAGAAATTCGTTTTGAGCGATCGCTTCTCAATACTCGATCAAATCCCTTTACCACATTCAGTACCTGCTGCTCCTACGCCTGTAGTAGGAACTATTTCGGTTAAACTAGATGTTAACGGTACAGAACATACTTTGCAAATCGATCCGCGTGTCACTCTACTTGACGCGCTTCGGGAATATATCGGTTTGACAGGTACGAAAAAGGGCTGCGATCATGGGCAGTGCGGTGCCTGTACTGTGCTAGTTGACGGTCACCGGATCAACTCTTGCCTAGCGCTAGCCGCCTCATACGAGGGCGAGCAAATCGTGACGATTGAGGGGTTAGCTGACGGCGAAGACTTACACCCCATGCAAGCTGCCTTCATTCAGCACGATGGTTTTCAGTGCGGTTACTGCACTCCAGGACAGATTGTGTCTGCTGTGGGATTGCTAGCGGAAGGACACGCCGAAACTGATGCCGATATTCGCGAACAAATGAGTGGTAACATCTGTCGCTGCGGCGCTTACTTGAATATCTTGGCAGCAATCCGTGAAGTACGCGACAATGCCTTAACACATCAAAATAGTGAAGTGAGGTAGCACTGATGCAGCCATTTACTTATGTCCGTGCTGCAAATCAAGATGACGCGATCGCAATCGTCACCCGCGAACCGGGAGCTATGTTTATTGCGGGCGGTACGAATATGCTTGATTTGATGAAGGAAGGCGTACACGCACCCGATCGACTGGTGGACATTCGCAAACTTAGCGCAACGGAAGTTGTGACCAGAAACGATGGTGGCATTCGCATCGGTGCAACTGCACGCAATAGTGATGTCGCGTACCATTCCCTCATTTGCGATCGCTATCCTGTTTTGTCAGAAGCTATTCTCGCTGGAGCTAGCGCCCAACTGAGAAACATGGCAACTGTAGGTGGCAACCTCATGCAACGGACTCGTTGCTCCTACTTTCACGACACTGCCTTCGCCTGCAACAAACGTCAGCCCGGATCGGGGTGTGCTGCACTCAACGGATTTAACCGTATCCACGCAATTCTCGGTGGCAGCGATCGCTGTATTGCCACGCATCCTAGTGATATGTGCGTTGCATTGGCTGCACTTGATGCAGTCGTACAAACGCGATCGACTAGAGGTGAGCGCAGCATTCCTATTGCTGACTTTCACTTGCTACCTGGTGATACGCCTCATCTGGAAACAGTGCTCGAACACGACGAGATAATTACAGCAGTTGATTTGCCTGCCCTTCCATTTGCTTGGCGATCGCATTACTTGAAGGTGCGAGACCGCGCCTCTTATGCCTTTGCCCTCGTGTCAGCTGCCGTAGTACTTGAAATAGAAGGTGAAGTCATTAACAATGCGCGTGTTGCCCTTGGCGGCGTCGGAACTAAACCGTGGCGATCGCCAGAAGCAGAACAAGTGTTAGTTGGTGCAAGAGCCAATGAAGAGACTTTCGCAAGAGCATCTGATGCAGCAACGCAAGCAGCCAGCCCGCGTCGGCACAACCACTTTAAAGTTGAATTAGCAAAGCAAACATTACAGGATGCTTTGAAGACAGTAGCAGCAATGGAAAGAGGTCAACTATGAGTGCAGGTGTTAGTTCGCCTACAGAAGCAAGGGAGCAAGTTGTCGGTAAGCCCATTAACCGCGTTGACGGACGGCTTAAAGTCATGGGAGCAGCTCGTTACTCAGCAGAGTTTCCCTTTGAGAATCTAGCTCATGCTGTATTGCTCCAGAGCACCATCGCTAAAGGTCGTATTGTTAACATCAACACTACGGATGCAGAGAACGCATATGGCGTGCTATGTGTTATTACCCATTTAAATGCCCCAAAGCTCAATGAATTTGAAGGTGGAAACCCGCTCAAAGGCAAGCCTGGTGAAAAATTTGTGCCGCTGCAATCTGACCAAGTTTACTACGATGGGCAAAACATTGGGATTGTCGTTGCTGAAACGTTAGAACAGGCGAAGCACGCCGCCTCACTCGTCACGGTCACTTATGAGGAGGAACAGCCAACTATCGAAATAGAACAGGGGTTATCGCAAGCCTATCAACCCTCTGACTTCTTTGGAGAAGAGTTGCAAGTACAACGGGGCGATGTGAAGACAGCAATAGCTGAGGCAGATGTCACTGTGGAAGCAACTTACACGACTCCCATCGAACATCACAATCCAATGGAACCTAGCGCGTCTACGGCTGTGTGGGATGGCGATTGTCTGACGATTTATGATGCAACACAGTGGGTCTTTGGCACCCAACAGGTGGTCGCTTACGCCCTTGGTATCAAGTGCGAAAACGTGCGTATCATCTCGCATTTCGTTGGTGGTGGGTTTGGTTGTAAAGGATGGACGTGGTGGCATTCGATATTGGCTGCGATCGCGGCACGTAAAACGGGACGTCCAGTCAAACTTGTACTCACACGCCAGCAGACCTTCACCTCCTGCGGTCACCGTCCGCGCACAATTCAGCAGATCGTGCTTGGTGCGAAACCTAATGGAGAACTCACCGCCATCCAGCATATAACAACTTCACAAACATCTGAGGTTGACGAACACGTTGAACCCTGCGGATTGACAACTCGCATACTTTATGCATCTCCCAATCTAGAAGTCAAGCACAATCTCGTCCAAGTCAATACGGGTACACCGACTGCAATGCGGGCACCCGGAGAAGCACCTTGTACGTTTGCGCTGGAATCGGCAATGGACGAGCTAGCCTATGCATTGGAAATCGATCCGGTTCAACTTCGCCTGATTAACCATGCCGATGTGAATCCGCAGACGGGTAAACCTTGGTCAAGCAAGTACCTCAAAGATTGCTACCGCATGGGGGCAGAACGATTCGGCTGGTCGCGCAGAAATCCGACTCCCGGCTCAATGCGCGATGGCGACGAGCTTATCGGTTGGGGAATGGCAACTGCAACCTACCCCGGATACCGCTCTCCTGCGTCGGCAAAAGCGCAACTCTTTGCTGATGGACGGGCTGTGGTATCGAGCGCAACGCATGATATCGGTACAGGCACTTACACCGTCATGACGCAAATTGCTGCTGATGTGCTCGGGCTTCCCGTTGAACGAATTGAGTTCAAACTTGGTGATTCGTCAATGCCGAACGCTCCCCTTGCAGGTGGATCTCAGTCAGCCGCCAGTGTAGGACCTGCGGTAGCCGGAGCAGCAGAAGCAGTGCGGAATCGGGCGATTGAATTGGCAATTGGCGATCGCACCTCCCCTTTGTATGGAGTCGCACAAGCAGACGTTGCGACTGCAAACGGACGAGTCTTTCTTAAAGGCGATTCATCCAGAGGTGAAACCTACGCAGAAATCCTTCAACGCAATAACTTACCAGCGCTCGAAATAGAAGCAACGGCAAACACCGCTTCTATGGAAACCCAACAAGAAGCACGTAACCCAGCTGTTAGAATTTGTGCAGGTAAAGATGAAAATGCCGATTTGCAGCAATATGCGTTTCAATCCTTTGGCGCACAATTTGTGGAGGTGCGCGTTAATCCCCGTTTAGGTCGGGTACGAGTCAGCCGTGTTGTCAGTGCGATCGATGTCGGACGTATTCTTAACTACAAAACGGCACGCAGCCAGATTATGGGCGGAGTCATCTTTGGGATAGGCATGGCGTTGATGGAAGAGACTGTCCTTGACCCGCAAAGCGGTCGCCTTGTTGTACGGAACTTGGCTGATTACCACGTACCCGTTCATGCCGATATTGGAAAGATTGAGGTGCTGTTTGCGGACAAACCCGATCCACATATCAGCTCCTTAGGAATACGTGGTGTTGGCGAAATTGGCATTACTGGTGTTGCAGGTGCGATCGCCAATGCCATATATCACGCAACAGGGAAGCGCATTCGCGACTTGCCAATTACCCCAGATAAGCTGCTATAGGGAGCAACTCACATGAATGGGTCTACAGATAATGCTGTGACAAACTAAAAAAATAAAAATGTGTAGGTTGGGTTGAGGCGAGTGCGAAACCCAACGAAGCCGACAAAATGTTGGGTTTCGTTCCTCAACCCAACCTACTAATATTCGAGAGCCCTTGCAGTATTGGACGTGGGGGATCTTACAGCCCGTATGTATCAACATTAAAGTGAAATGGTATTAGATGGAGTCTCCAACAGGTTACCAACTTAACTCTTCGCGGGATAAACAAATTCATGAGCCAGCCGATTAATTCGCCTCTAGTCAAAATGACGCTGCTCTTTGTCAGCACTCTAGCTGTCATGGCAAGCGCCACAATCGCTCCTTCACTCCCAATCATGCGAGAACATTTCGCTGACGTCGATAATGTAGACTATTGGGTTAGGTTGGTTTTGACCGCGCCATCTCTTTTCGTTGCGATTGGAGCACCCTTTGCAGGTTTCATGATTGATAGCATAGGGCGCAAAACCTTGTTGGCAATTACGTTAATAATGTACGGATTGGCTGGCAGTTCAGGCTTATGGCTGAATTCCATAGGACTCATCTTAGTGGGGCGGGCGCTGTTAGGTTTGAGTGTGGCTGGGATTATGACTACCGCCACGACGCTGATTGCTGATTACTACACAGGTACAACCCGTGCAAAATTTTTGGGGTTGCAAGCGGCGTTCATGGCATTAGGGGGAGTCGTGTTTCTCTCAGGCGGCGGCTTCTTAGCCGAAGTGAACTGGCGCATGCCATTTCTACTTTATTCAGTTGCTTTGCTACTTTTGCCACTTGTTCTGCTGATTTTGCCGGAACCTAGACGTAACAGTCAGTCATCAGGGCAACAAAGTAGTTCTCAAACTCAGGCTGTTAGCTTCCCGTTTGCACTGGTAGTGTTAACTTATACGATCGCGTTTTTAGCTCAAGTGGTCTTTTATATGGTACCTGTGCAGTTACCCTTTTATCTACAAGCTTTAACAAATGCCAGTGCTTCTCAGAGTGGACTAGCTATTGCCCTAGCCACTTTGTTTGCTGCTATCGGCTCTATCTTGTATCAACGCATCAAAGCCCGCTTAAGCTTTATGAGCGTTTACGAGATAGCTTTCTTTGGTATAGGAGTTGGATATGGGCTGATCTGCTTTGCAAACGGCTACGGGATGGTTCTACCGGGACTTGCGATCGCGGGTTTTGGACTTGGCTTGCTGTTACCGAATATGAATCTTTGTCTAACCTCGATCGCACCTGATACTCTACGCGGACGAACTTTAGGCGGATTGACAACCTGCTTTTTCCTTGGTCAATTTATCTCACCACTGCTAAGTCAGCCATTAAGTCAGCTAGTAGGATTGAGAGTAGCTTACGGACTGGCTGGTATTCTGGTAATAGTTCTCGCTTTAGTCACTTTTGTCGTTATGTCTCGGCAGAAAAGATTGGCATAATCAATGTGAAGAAGAATGCAGCTTAGGCAGAACTCAGAATACAGAACACTTGTAAGGGTGAACCAGAACTTCACTGAGTTCTAAGTACTTTTTTCATCAATTAGGGACATGAAAGAACTTCAAAATATTATTGAAACCTTCGAGCAATGCAAGCTAACTGGTCAACGTACTGCGATCGCCACTGTTGTTAAAACTAGTGGTTCAGTATATCGCCGACCGGGCGCACGGATGTTGATTACCGATGACGGTCAAACGATCGGCGCTATAAGTGGTGGGTGTTTGGAGAGCAACGTCTTTGAACGATCGCAACCGTTGATGTTTTACTCAGGCGAGCCGTTAGTTGTACAATATGATACCACATCTAGCGATGATATTGTTTGGGGCTTTGGTCTTGGCTGTAACGGAGTTGTCAATGTCTTAATTGAATCTCTTGCGGATGCATCTGCTAGCAATCAGCTGGAGTTTATCGCTGAGTGTTTTCTTCAACATCAATCAGGAGCGATCGCAACTATCTTTGATGTTAAGGGAGACACCCAAGTAAAAGTTGCCTCTCGGCTGTTCTTAAAACAAGATGGTGCTGTAACTACTAATATTAAAGACCGTGAATTGGCTCAAAAAGTGTTGCAAGATGCTCAAGAGGTTTTTACAAGCGGGCGATCGCGTGTTGAATCTTACTCACTCGTCAACGGATGTGTTGAAGTCCTTCTGGAAGTGATTCAATCACCCCTCCCGTTGCTAGTATTTGGAGCAGGTCATGATGCTATTCCGGTTGTTAACTGTGCCAAACAGCTTGGTTGGCACGTTAAAGTCATTGATAATCGACCCGGTTATACAACTCGCGATCGCTTTCCCAACGCAGATGATATCATTTTTTGCGATCCAGAAAACCTGAAAGCACACCTCAGTTTCAATTCTCATATGGTTGCTGTAGTCATGACCCATAAATACCTGCACGATTTAGAATTGTTAAGAACTTTACTATTGTCTCCCTTAGAGTATATTGGTCTGTTAGGACCGAAAACTCGACGAGAACGATTGCTTCAAGACTTACAAGCCTCTGGATTCATGCCTACACCAGACCAATTGCATCACCTTTACGGTCCGGTTGGTCTCGACATTGGTGCTAATACTCCAGAAGAAATTGCTCTTTCAATTGTGGCAGAAATTCAAGCTGTTGTTGCTTGTCGCAGTGGTAGTTCACTCCGAGAACGCACCAAACCTATTCATTCCCAATATGATGAACTCACACCTCTGGTGTCAATTTAAAAGTCAGGCATGATATGGCTATCAGTTTGGAACGCACAGTATATGACTGTTTCTATCTTGCTCTCGCTATTAGGCAAAGATGCCAATTGGTCACAGCTGACAAAAAATTTTACAATTTGTTTATATTCATCTAGCTTTATTTAGTAACTCACTGCGTCTTCCCCATAAATCAGTGCGTACCACGGCGCACCCTTTCGGTGCATCCGGCTCCCGATATTCTTAGCTTTCGCTTTTGCTCATGTGTATGTAGTCATGGCAACTCTCGTGAATTGCTATTAGGTTTTCCGTTTTCCAGTTGGCGTGTTTTCCGTCCTTATGATGGAGATAAACTCTTTCATCGGACAGAAGTTTAAGCCCGCAGGCTGCACATGTATGGTTTTGCCTTTTTAAGGCTTTAGAGGTTTCTCCACCATCGTAGAGCTTGCTGTTGCGCTCGCTCCAATAGGCGATATCTCCGTCAAATGGTGATTTCTTTCCTTTAACGAGGATGTGATTGTTCTCGGAGTAAGGAACCGAAGGGAACGCTTTGTCTCGCAATTGTTTGCTAGTGTAGCGGTCTTGCTTGGTTTCTTTATTGAATACTCTGACCGCTCTGAGTTGGATGTGGTTTAGTGAGAACCTTGCCCCATCCATTTTGCAGTAACGGTGATAATTCCTCCAACCTCTAACTACGGGTGCTAACCTTGCGGCTTTTTCCGTAGCGCCACTTACGTATATTTAGCAGCCAGCGACAGCAGCTATACTAGTGGTGAACTGATTGAAGTTCACGGTGGGTGGGTTGGTTGGTAAAGAGGTGACGAGCAATGAGTTCAGAGCAAACTTCAGCAAACCGCATCCTACAACTAAACACGTTAGCAGAATCTCCGCAACGGGAACCGCTTGTTGTCGTGAAACGCCGCGCTTGGCAAGGTGTGAGTGTAGAACGCTACCACTTAGTCAACTTCGAGTCACCGGAAATCTCTTACTCTAACCTTGTGGTAGGACTGTCATTAAACGGTAATCTCGTACAAGAAGTCAGCGTAAATGGCAAGCGCCGCCAGTTCGCATATACACGCGGCGATATGACTCTTTACCCAGCTGCTATGCCGCACGCTGGACGTCAAGAAAAAAATGAACCCACTGATTCGGCAAATATATACTTCACACCCGCATTCATTGAGCGCCTTAAGTAAGTGAGGAAATTTATTTATACATTTTAATTACCTCTGGTGCCTCATTCAGTAAGGATATTAGAGTATTTTCCCCCCTTTTTAAGGGGAGCCAGCGCTGCAGGAGGGTCTCCCGACCTAGGCGACTGGCGTGGGCTAGGGGGGATCGTGTATAAAATCTGATACTTTGAGAGACATCCTCTAAGAGTTGCAAGTTAGCTCGGATTTGAGCAGCATCTAGAGCTATGCTTGAGTTAATAATTGGCTCAAAGATAATGTTTTCAGTGTTAAAAAATAATTCCATGTATTGTTATTGTAAATTTGTTTGTTCTAAACGGTAGGGACGCACTAAACACTCAGCTAGAGTGACTGGGGAAGTAACACCTATCAATAAACCGTTCTCAATGCGCTCAAATATTTCTCTGACAATTGGCAAATATTGTAGATTTTCTTCTATGGCATAAATGACTGGTGCGCTATCTAGAAACAAGCGCTTTACATCCTGTAATCTTTCTTCAGTAGTCACTCAAGCTTCCTAGATTCCATTTCTTCAATTTCTAACTCTGGAAACTCTCCCCGTCTCATACGTGTAATATATTCTTGAGCATCCATACCTCCTAAGTGATTGGGTGCAATTCCAATAAATTCAGTGGCTTTGCGGCGTGGTTTGCGTGTAATCTCGCACCCTCTTAGTTTTTCTACTAAATGAGAAATTAGATGCAGTTCCTCATCAGGTGTAAGTGCATCTACTAATCTCATCACCTCAATTAATTCTCCAGACATCTTCAATACTCCCTTGTGGCTGTATTATTTTAATCTTAGAGCAAACTTTTTCTCATACTATAATGAATAGCTTTCATTTTTATTATCTCTAAGTCAGAAACATCAATAGACTCAAAAATGACACCTCGACCAGCAGCAGATGGTGGAAAGAGAAAAAATCGAAGTCTTTTTGGTGAATAAAACAAACGTAGTTCACAGATACCGATCGCCCCATTTTGATAGAAAGGATAGCTGGGTCTAGTTTCTCCAGGTGCTAATCCATTCCACATGACATCTTCATCTTGCCAGAGTGGTACAGGTGTAAGACGACCTTCTGAAGAAATTTCAACCATGTATATGTGAGCTTGAGCTTTAGTAGTATTTTTAATACTAAATTGCATAATACTATCGTACTCAACAAAGTATCCTGTTTTTTCACCAACGTTTTGTTCGTGAGCGAGCGTGAGGTTCTTTTCGCTATCACCAGTGAGAAATGTTACATCAAGAGGAAATTCACGATTGGGAATTGAAAGTGCTGTTTTCCAGCAAGGAAGCTGTTGTTCGAGGTTCCAAAGATCGTTATTAGATAAAGGAATTGTTCCTTCACTAAAATTGAGTTTTGAAAGTATATTTATAATCTCAATAACTCTCTCTATATTATTTTCAAAAAACCTCAATCTATCTTCTAAGTAAAGAGCTTCCGGACTAGATGGTCTAAGAGAAACAACTTGTTCCACAATCTCCCTAAAAACTGTAAATTCACCATTTTGCAATATAGAAAAAGCACGAGCTTTCAGAGCATCAAAACTTTGGTTTCGTAAAGAAATCACCATCTCGCCTCGATCGTCAAGGTGAAATGAACCAAAGTCAGGAGTTTGTTTTGATTCAGATGCTTGACCAACTTTTTGCTGCACAAATAAACCTAGTTCGGAAGAGGTGATAATCCCATTACCATCAAGGTCAGCTTTCCCCCAGTTAAAGCCATCAATGATGGTTCCAGTGAACAAAGAATGACCGGAAATGGAACCCCCATCAAGCGCAGGTTGTTCCCGACGAGCTGATGTGATAACTTTACGACTAATCCGACGGCTCAAGTCTTTTTCGTAGCGCACAGTATCTCGAAATGTTTTCATGGCTTCACCTAAAGCCAAACCGCTATGACAAGAGTCTAAGACAACTAAAATATGTCTTGCAGGAAGTTTGCTAATAGCCTTAAGAAAGGAATCCACTTCGATATAATCTTGCCAGTATTCTTTTGAATCGGGTTTTCGTGCCTTTACAGGAACTATAAAACTTGTCTCTCCGCGTACTTCGCCACCGATTTTATCAACACGAGTGTGTCCGTGACCCGCAAAAAATAGCAAAAGATTGTCATCTTCTTGTAAAACTTCGTGTAATTGTCCTTCAACAATATTGAGAATTGCATCTTTGGTGGCATGACTATCAGTGAGTGGTGATATTGGTACAATAAACCCAAGCTTGTCAACTAAAATCTGCTGAATACCGATAGCATCATTAACTGCATTACGAAGCTGTGACCAGTGCTCATATTTGTCAATACCAATTGTCACAATAATAGAGCGTCCCTTATGAACAGATTCCAGTTCGGAAATGACAACATGAGCCTGACGAAATTCTGCTTCAGAAGTTTGTGTTATTTGTTCAGTCATATTTTTTTCAATCAGTGGTAATTGACATCACGAAAATTATGAAGGAACTTGCCAAAGCCTAATCTCCATATCATCACCACCACTAGCAAGGATATGTCCATCACGGCTAAAAGCAACAGATCGAACTTCGCCTAAATGTCCGGTGAGAGTACTAAGTAGTTCTCCTGTTTGTAAGTTCCAGATTTTGATTGTGTAATCAGCACTAGCGCTAGCAAGTTTTGTTCCATCTGGACTGATAGCAACGCACCAAACTCGACCTGCATGACCGTAAAGTATATGAGGTGGTTTCTTTTCCCCAGTAGCTAAATGCCAAAGCTTAATAGTTCTATCAGCACCGCTACTTACTAAAGTTTGACTATCAGGGCTAATAGCAAGAGATAAAACTTCGCTTAGATGAGCATGCTCGATTTTGTAAAGTAGTTCGTTTGTCCCAGAACCCAAATGCCAAAGTTTGATGTCACCGCTTTTATTGCTACTTGCAAGGCTTTGTCCATCTGGGCTAAAAGTTACGGAAAGAACAGAACTGTTGTGTCCGACAATTGTAGTTTGCTTTTTTCTTGTGTCCAACTTCCATAATTTGATGATTCCTTGGGTGCTCGCACTACCACTAGCAATGATATCTCCATTGGGGCTCATCGAAATAGAATTAAGAGTCGTTGCGGAATTTTGCGATGTATGAATTGTGTATTGGCATTTCCTAGTTTTTCGATCCCATAGTTTGATTTTATTGTCAGCACTACCACTCATGAGGGTCTTTCCATCTGGACTAATACCAACACACTTAATTCGGTTTTCATGACCAATAAGTATATGTACTGGTTGCTTAGTTTCTAAATCCCACAGTCTAACTGTCTCATCGTTACTACCACTGATGAGCGTTTTTCCATCTAAACTAAAAGCTATAGATCTCACCCAGTCAGAATGACCTTTTAATGAACTTAGGTAATTCCAAGTAGTACTTGCACATAGTTGGGGCGAGTCATCTTTGATTGGATTAAGATTTTCTTTCTTCAGCAGAACAGGTTTTAAGTGTTCTAGAATCTCAACTTTGGGTGTTGCACCAACAACTTCTGCTTTGCGAGGAATTGGGTGACTCGAAATCTCAAATTGAATGGCATTACAACCCCATTTGTATGCAGATTCAATGCTTTCTCCCGCTCCCAAAGCATTATAGAAACCAACTGTAAATCCGATCGCTGCATCATCCCGAATCGTGTGACTCATGCCAATCACATAATTAATATGTTCGCCGAGCGCTTGTGCTTGCACTTGGGAATAACAAGCATTGAGCAGAACACACTCAACGCGATCGCTCACCAAGCTAAACAGTTCGGCTAAAGCTTCAGTACTAGCTAAATGCTCTCGCCCATCATCGTCTTCTAGCACCAGACCTTGACTACCAGTGCCATGTCCGCAAAAATGTACAATGTGCGGTTTCACTTCCAACATAGAGCGTCGCAGGTCTTCTGGACGTACAGCTCCTCTTGCTTCCATTTGAAATAAATGGCGGTTATCTGCACGTTTGAGTCCTTCCCGGATATCACGGGTTTCTCGTTCTAGATCTAGAACTGAAGTTCCTTTGGGATTGGATGCCAAAACCAAGATCTTTTTCACCAAAGCATTGCTATTCATAAAATATTTTTGCAGGTAACTATTGTTGTTTTGTCGTAATAGCGATACTTACTGCTTTAGTCGTCCACCCGCGATTGGAGTTGTTGACCTGTGCTTGACGGACAGGAGGTGGTTGGTCAACATCACTCCCCACCGCCGCAAGGAGTTGGTCAAGTAGACTGCTTCCTCTGTAGAGTCCTCTTTCCGCAGCGCGAGGAATTTCTTGGTCAAGAGATGGTAATTCTAGCCAACGGAAGCTAGTACCTCTGGTTGTCGCAAAAACTTTTAAGATGTCTTTACCTTCTTTGTATCCTTCAGGTAAGCTGAATCTCAGAGGAATTAACTCCTCTTGTCCGGGGCTAAAAGGTACAAAGTCTGCACCATCATCTAATATGTCAAGTTGAGAAATACCCCAATCTGACTGTAAATCCAATACAGCAACATTAAGTTCTTGGTTTGACTCATTCTTTATATGTAAATATGTCTGTTCTCCAACTGAGAGTACTTGATACGTTGGGTTAGCCAATGGCTTTCTATCTTTATCAGTCAATTGAACGACTAGCTTATTGGTTAAAGTTGAAGGATTATCTAGTTCTTGGGCGGCTCGGTATTTAGTAAGATGAACCAAACGTTTGACGACACCTTCCGCAGCCCTAGGTTCGTTGACTTTTAGGGATGGTCGCACATTAGGAATCGGTGTTCCATTAGGGTCACAAATTTCATACTCGCTATCTGCATTGATTGCGACTTGGTAGTGTTCTGCTTGCTCATTAGATACCAATTCCACCCAGCCTTTCCCAACGCTATCGATCGCAGTTTTAATTGCTTCAAGTGCTGGAGTCTGAATTTTAATTATCTCTGGCGGTAATACCTGATTTGTTGGTACTTCATTAGTTCCTTTATCCTCTTGTTTCTCAAATAAACGAATTTGTCGTACAAGAGCGACTGGGGCTGAGAGCATAACTGCAACAGATGCTTGCTCTATGGTTGCTCCTTCTTGCAGTGAATCTGGCTCAATTGCAGCCCAAGCGTCTGTTGCACTGATTTGTGCAGTTACTTCTGCGATCGCGATTTGTTTGTCTTGTTGCGTAAAATCTTTTGTACCTGGTGGATAGATAGCAAACCGTGCGCCTTGACCCAATCCTTGTGCTTTACCAGCATTTAATCGCACCTGATTGTTTGCTGCATCCACCTGAATTACATTCACTGTGTAATGCAAGTCACCATAATTGCTGCCAAATACCAGACGCTTCCCTTCACCATCCATACCTCCTAAGTGATTGGCGGTAGCATTCAACTATGTCTTCAAGTTGATATTGCAGAAAACTTGTTTGGGAACAAAACAACCTATGTGCTTGTACAAGCTCATCGGGAACTTTTATGGAATAAAAAGTCTCCTTGACCCCCTGTAGTCGTCAATATCAAATACAATTTCAATGAGCCGATCGACACAACGATTGCGATAATCAGGATCGGTCAGAACTCTATCAGCATCTCCAATAGTGACTATAGGCAATGACATGGATGTATTTTCTTCACGCATCACTTGCTCTAGAGAGTTTTTACCTTTCATACTACGATTAGCTGTTAGCAGAATCATTTGGTTTGCTTGGGCAAATCGCCAAACTATTCTGTCATCACTAGTAACAGATAAGGCAACATCTTCAAAGGTAATAAAGCGAATCGGTAGCAAGTCTAACCAACCAAGGCTAGCAATATTACCAGACAGAAGCAAAGCATGTCCTTCAAGATTGTGGTCTACTAGGAAAATCATGCTTGGGTTTTAAGTTGACTTTGGTGTTTGGCTTTCTGTACTTGAAGTTTTTCCCAAGCAACTTCCATCCCTGGCTTAGGTGGTTTTGCAGAAATTCGGGCAATGAGATCGCGATTTTGTTCTTCGTAGTATTGTCGCAATTCTTCGGCTTCTTGAAGAACAAGTTGATACTCAGCCTGCACCTCAGCACGATGTGCTTCAATGTAAGACAAGGCGGCATTCACTTGCTCATCCGTGAGACTGAGCATGGCACGGATAAACTTTGGTGGATACTGGGCACTCACGTAGTCCATCACGTCATATAGAGTGATGCGAGTACCTGCAACTGTCAGTCCTCGCTCTGTACGAATAATTGCGGCTTGCCCGTTTGCTCCCAGAGTCATATCTATAATATTTGCTATAAACTAATCCCATTTTACTCCATGTAAAATTAGGATCGGAACAGAAGTTGCTGCAATGGCACAACCAAATGGGCGGGGAATTAATTCGCACTGCTGTGCAAAGAACCGCACCTATTGGTGGATTTTTAGGTTGGAAGCCGATGGTGCCAGTGACGCAGTGGATGGTGGTAAAGTTTTGAAAAACTATCAACTATAGCGGTTCTCAGTTGAATCAAGTACAGGTCGATCTGCGTTCATCCGCTACAGGCTGCGGTTCCATAACTTTTTTATGTATTGCACTCAATTGAAAACCGCTATATTGTCCCCCTTAAGTTACTTGAGGTGCGTTCAAACGCAGGATTGTAAATTTATTGTAGATACATAGTTATATATCCGGAGAAGAGCGTTTTCACTGTGTAGTTTTACGTACAAGAAAAACTAATTAATTTTTAATGGCACGCAAAACATCTTGCAATCCAGTTATTTATATTTATTAATTATTTTATTTATGACGCAATCTAGATATGATTTTAAACGTAATTTAGCTGTTATCATTGGTATTAATGAATACTCCAATGGTATCCCGCCCTTAACAACTCCTGTTGCTGATGCCGAAAAACTGGCAAATACTCTTCAAGAAAGCTATCAATATCAAGTTAAAACTCTACTCAATTCACAGGCTACTCTTTCTGGATTACACTCTCTGCTTGCCGATTTCAAAAATAAGAGATTTCCAGTGGGTGATACGACTGTGGAGGTTCAACAGAGCGATCGCATCATATTTTACTTTGCCGGACATGGTATTGTTCCCACAGATGAACTCGAAGATAACAGTCAATGCAGGGGCTATCTCATCCCAACGGATGCAAAAACTGAAAATCTCCTCCAAACACAAAACCTTCTCCTATCCATGCAGGACTTGCATGATGCTCTCATAGAATTGCCATGCCGTCATATGCTGGTAATTTTAGATTGTTGTTTTGCAGGAGCATTTCGTTCGAGTTCCTATCGCAACGCTGTACCTGCACGCAAAGTCTACAAACAACGATACGATCGCTTCATTAGTGAACCCGCATGGCAAGTCATCACCTCTGCTGCTTACAATCAAAAAGCCCTTGATTTCTTTGGTTTTTTTGGTAAGAGAGAAAGCGATCGCACACAAGACCATTCCCCTTTTGCAAGCGCATTATTTGAAGCATTAGAAGGTGACGCCGACACAACTTTTAAAAGAGGCGATGGTATTATCACTGCAACGGAAATTTATTCCTACGTGCGGGATAAAATCGAACAAATGACTGATGAGCGCAACGTCCGCCAAACACCCGGTTTATTTCCCCTACAAAAGCACGACAAAGGCGAGTACATTTTCTTATCACCTGACTTCGACCGGGAAAAGCTCGAAGATGCACCCGTCCTCAAGCTAGAGAACAACCCATACCGAGGACTCAAAAGCTATGAAGAAAAACATTCTTCTCTGTTCTTTGGTAGAGAAGAACTTGTCAAGCAATTGTACACTCATATTAGCGATCGCCGTCACCAACTCACTGTAGTCTTGGGAGTTTCCGGTTCTGGTAAGTCAAGTTTGGTGAAAGCAGGACTGATTCCTTGCTTGCAAAATCACCACGAACAAGAATTTTTTATCTTACCTACCATTCGACCAACAAAGTCCCCCTTTAAAGCACTTGCAGAAGCCGTTTTGCAAAATGCTTCTGTCAATGAAACCGAGAAATCAAAGGAAATTTCTTCCCTCAAACAAAAACTTCAAGAAGCACCCAATCAATTTATTCACCTTATAGAACAGTACGACCGAGTTCGAGCTAACACAAAGTTTTTATTGGTTGTTGACCAATTTGAGGAACTTGTGACAATGTGCAAAGAAGAAACGCGAGCAAGTTTCTTAAATTTTCTGGCACAAGCTTTAGCGACAGACTCTCGCCTCTATATTGTGTTGACTTTGCGCTCTGACTTTGAATCCCGTTTTACAGATTCTCCTCTAAAACCCTATTGGGATGCAGCACGCTTTCAAGTCAAAGCGATGAAATCTCATGAATTGCGTCAAGCCATTGAAAGACCTGCAATGGATAAGATGTTAGACTTCGAGCCACCAACTCTTGTGGATCGTCTCATTGATGATGTTGGGCAAATGCCAGGAGCGCTATCACTCTTATCTTTTACACTGAGCGAACTGTATATAAAATGTATTGCACAAGAAAGACGGACTTTAACTCAAGAAGATTATGATGGTTTGGGAGGAGCGATCGGTTCGTTAAGACAGCGAGCAACAGAGGAATACGACAAGTTTGACTCAGCCGAGCAAGCAACATTGCGGCGAGTCATGTTAAGAATGGTAACAATTGAGGATGGACAAGTCGCAAGGCGAAGAGTCCCTTCATGGGAACTTAAATACCCATCGGAAGAAGAAAACCAACGAGTGGAAAAAATCCTCGACCATTTCGAGCGCCTTCACCTCATTGTTAGGGGACAAGACATTGGGGGAGAACCTTATGCAGAACCCGTTCATGATGCGCTCGTTCGAGAATGGGATAAGTTAGAACAATGGCAGCAACAAGAACGGGAAAACCTGATATTGCAACAACATTTGACATTTGCTGTTAATGATTGGGACAAGTATAAGCGAGCCACAGGGTATCTTTGGATGTACAATCCTCGTCTCAATCGTTTAGCAGAAGTGCTTTTATCTAAAGATGATAACTGGCTCAATCAGCTGGAGATGGAATTTGTTCAAAGTAGTATTGACAAGCAGCAACAGTTTCAGAAGCCACAAGTCACAGCAGAACTGCAACAGAAAGCGTATCTTGTCCAACAACTACTGACGCTGAAACGAGAGGTAAACAGTTTGGCTTTAGCCGTCGTGACAGTAGGAGAGAATTTAGAAGAACTTACGGAAATTCTCAGCCCCGTACAGTCTAGCTTGAGAGCAGCCGTGGAAAATGCTAGAGAACGCGATATTTTGGGTGTCGGAGATGTATCTGCTGTGGCTATTAGCCCTAATAAACAGTACATTGCTTATAGTGTTTCTGATTCTCAAAAATTACGTTTGTGGGATTTTCAAGGAAATTTTATTAATGGTTTTTTAGTTCCCGATTGCGATCGCATTCAATCCATCGTTTTCAGTCCGGATAGTCAGGCGCTCGCAACTGTTAGTGACAATTTCCAGGTACATTTATGGACAATCAATGGCGAGCTTATCTGTGACTTTACAGTTTCCGATGGGAATATTAATTCCCTAGCTTTTAGTTTCGATTGTCAAATAATTTTAACAAGTACTTCTGGCATTGAAGGAAAAATCCAATTATGGAATCTTGATGGCAATTTAATGCAAAGCTTCTCTGTCTCTCAAGAGAAAGTTAACTCAGTGGCTTTGAATGGAAAACACATTGTAACAGCGATCGCTGGAACTCGGTCAAAAGTTCAGTTATGGAATATCAGTGGCAACTTAATCAAAGATTTTTTTGATATAGAGGAAGAAATTAACTCTGTTGCTTTCAGCCCTAACGGTAAATATATCGTGACTGGTAGTACTGGTCGTTTGGGAAAAGTCCAATTATGGAGTTCTCAAGGTGAGTTTATCAAAAATTTTCTACTTAGTGAAGATGAAATTAGTTTGAAAGAGAATGGTATTCAATCAGTTGCTTTTACATCAGATTGTCAGAAAATTATTTGTATCAGTCAATGTAAAACAGCTACACCATCATTTGTGTTAAGATTGTGGAACTTAGAGGGATATCTCATTCAAAAACTAGTATCTCCTGGGAATTACATTTCTATAAGTGCAGATGCTAAATCCGCTCTTACAGGTAGTAGAGGCGATCTTGGTAAAGTCACATTATGGGATTTGCAGGGTGATGAAATTGATATCTTATCAGGACACCAAGCGATTATTAACTCAGTTGCTATTAGTGGTGATGGCAAAATTATTGTCAGTGCGAGTGATGATGGTGCTTGGTTATGGAATCACAGAGATGCTATTCGTCAACCGCTACCACATGAAGAAACTGTTAAGTTAGCTGCTATAAGTACTGATGTTCAAGCGATCGCCACAGGAACTGACAATGGAATTCTACGTTTGTGGAATTCAAAGGGCGATTTATTGAAAGAGTTTCAAGCATATCAAAGTACTATCAATGCAATTGCTATTCACAACGATGGCAAGCACATCATCGCGTGTGGAAGTGATGACATGAATTTTGATAAAATTAAAGTTTGGGATTGTTTTGGTAACTTGCTTGAAGAAAGATTCTTTGAAGGTCAAACAAGCTATCATCGGAAGGTCGCTATTAGTGCTGACAGTAAAACAATTGTGAGTATCAGTGATGTTGTTAACATTCAAATTTGGAATCCCCAAGGTCAACTCATTGCTGAAAATTCCAATGGTCACTCGGCTTACATTAATGCCGTTGCTATTAGTGCTGATGGTAAAACAATTGTCACGAGTAGTGATGATGAGACGTTAGGATTGTGGGACAGTCACGGTAAACCTATCCTCGATCGCCCTTTGTCAGATTCAGTTCCAAATTCCGTTGCCGTGAGTGCAGATGGGCAGTATATTATTAGTGGAACTCGCGACAACAGCGTGCGGCTATGGGATCGCCGAGGTCATCTCCTCGATAGCCTCCTTCCTGGACACAAAGATGTTGTGAGTGCTGTTGCTATCAGCCAAGATGGACTCACAATTGTTAGTGGCAGTTGGGATGGAATGGTGCGTTTGTGGTGGGGTGGAAATTGGAAAAACTGGCTGCAAGTGGCTTGCGATCGCTTGCGCTATCATCCAATACTAGAAGACCTCTCAGATGAGATTGAAAAACAAGCTTGCGAAATTTGTAGAAAACTGGTTTGGGAACAACCTATTGGGTAAGTTTGTAGCGAAAGCGAATTAATTAAGAAAACTCCTTAATCCTCTTTTGTTACTTTGGGAAAATAAAAATAACTGTAGGTTGGGTTGAACAAAGTGAAACCCAACAAAGGCAAGATTTTTGAATGTTGGGTTTCGTTCCTCAAATGCCACATCACTCAACGGGGGAAACCCCCACACTTGAGGCAAGATTTTTGAATGTTGGGTTTCGTTCCTCAACCCAACCTACGCCTAAATTTCTATGTTTAAAGATAATATATATTTATTAATAACAAATAAATCGGTTAAGATAGAGTGAGGTATTATGAGTAGATTAATATTTCCAAATCTTCAGGATAAACAGATGGGGCAAGTTATTGTTACCCTGACCGTCACTAACCGTATCGATCGCGTTTTAGCTGAGAGAGGCTTTATTCCAAACGAAGAAGTTCGCTCCCATATCTTAAATGATGTCATAGTTGATATAGGAGCTACTTTACTGTGTTTGCCTGCCACCGTAATTAGTCAGTTAGGTCTGGTTTTAGGCGGAGAAGCAAATGTGGAGACAAGTGCCGGAGTTCAAAAAGGACGTATTTTTCGAGATGTTGAACTTTGTGTTGAAAATCGTCAGGGAACTTTTGATTGTTTAGAATTGACAGAAGTACCTTATGCTTTGTTAGGTGTGACACCTATGGAGATTTTGGGCTTGGAACCAGATTTGAAGAATCGCAAGTTGCGGATATTACCGATGAATTCCGAGCAAACTTACCTCAGTATTCTTTAAAAACCTCGTTCATCGATTAACCGAATCCATAATAGCTTCTGGGTAGCGCGTTCCTTTTGTAACTCCAATCGGTGCAACATCTTCAATTCGTTGCAAATCGCGATCGCTCAATTCAATTGAAAGCGCCTGTAGATTCTCTTCAAGGCGATCGCGCCGTTTTGTTCCGGGAATCGGTATAATGTCTTCGCCCTGTGCTAGCAACCATGCAAGAGCAAGTTGTGCCGGGGTACAGTTTTTCTCATGTGCAATCTCTTGAATTTTTACCACCAGTTGTAAATTATGTTTAAAATTTTCGCCTTGATAGCGTGGTGAATGACGGCGGAAATCGTCAGGTGCAAAGTCTTCAGGTGTTTGAATTGTTCCTGTCAAAAAGCCACGTCCGAGAGGTGAATAAGCCACTAATCCAATTCCTAATTCTCGGCAAACGGGCAAGACATCTGTTTCTGGTTCTCGCGTCCACAAACTATATTCGGTTTGCAACATAGCGATTGGATGCTCTTTTGCCGCACGGCGCAATGTGTCTGCACCTGCTTCTGATACTCCGGCATATCGGATTTTGCCTTCTTGGATAAGTTCTGCGATCGCGCCAATAGTCTCTTCAATTGGTACATTTGGATCGACTCTGGCTGGATAGTACAGATCTATATAATCTACGCCTAACCGTTGCAGACTATATGCCAAAAAATTACGCACAGCCACAGGGCGATTATCATATCCGATGAAATTACCATCCCAGTTTCGCAAAGCGCCAAATTTTACGGCAATAAAAACGCGATCGCGTGGAACTTCTTTGATGGCTTGGCGAATCAGTTCTTCATTATGTCCGACTCCGTAGAAGTCGCCTGTATCCAGAAAATTGACGCCAAGCTCAATGGCATGACGAATCGTCGCTATGCTTTCAGCGTCGTTAGCTTGCTTTCCACCATAAAAATCTGACATCCCCATGCAACCCAAACCTAACCCTGATACTTGAACGCCCGATTTTCCAAGTTGGCGGTATTTCATAAGCTGAGATTCCTTTGTATTTATTTTTGAAACAAATTACAAATTACAAAATTTGTAATTTGTTTGACAGAATTATCGTATCACACTCATTCATAAATGACAACTTACAAACACTGAAAAATGTCACAAATGTTGTCCTGTCAGATTTTCCCTGCTGCTAGGGATACGGTTAGTAATTTAACGACTGCGATCGCCTGTTCTTCAAGTGGCTCATGAGCAGATTGTCGTATGATGAGAGGGTGGTGAAATTTGATAGTGGCAGCATTCACTGCAGTAGTTGCCAGGGAGATATCGGCGATCTGGAATTCTCCAGTTTCGACTCCACGGGTTAAGATTCCTTGAAGAATGGAAGATAAGACTTGTAAATGATGCTCGACTACGATGCGATCGGCTTCTAGAATAGCGAGATAAGCATCAAAAAGTTCTGGCTCGGCGGCAAGTTTATCGCGTTTTAGCCGATAAAGTCCCAATATATAGTCTTTCAGGCACTCCCCAGCAGAGTCCGATTTTTGAGCAATCTCTTGCAAAGCTTGTTCGATACCGCTAAACCAACGTTCCACAACGGCATCCATCACATCCGCTTTAGTTTTGAAGAAGCGATAAACGTTAGCATGCGACATTTTACAAGCACGGGCAATTTCACTAATTGTCGTGCGGGCGTAGCCATACCGTCGGAGATGGGCTTCAGCTGTTGTCAAAATGAGTTCTTGTGTCTCTCGAGCAGTCCGTTCTGTTTGCGCCATCCCAGTTCTTGTTCGTGAATTCCTAACTAACACATTTTGCCATTTGTCTAGCACATTAGACTTGCTATCTGTGTTATGTTACTTCCATTTTAATTGACGACTACTCCCACTTTCTCGACTTGTAGGAATTCCAGGATTGGGAGGTATACGGGCTTCTAGTTGCTCTTTTTTCAGAATTTTGACGATTCCACTAGGATTTTTGAGAAAATTTAAGAAATAATTTCCTTGTAAATAGTTAGCAGTTACAGATATTATTCCTAATGTTATTAATGAAGTTATACAATATTGTAGTTTCATCGTATTTACCTCGGAAAAACCACTCATAAAGGACTTCCAATATAAAAATATTCAACTTTCTCTTGTGGTGCGGGCGTCTCGCCCGCCATCAGTATAGGACGGGCGAGGACGCCCGTACCACAAGATAGATAATTTATTTTTTGGAAATCCCTAGTACAACTTCACAAGCATTTGCGTGTTTTTCTGAGAAACTATGGAGTTATTTATTCTGTACGAGTAAAGATTTGGTAAAGGATTTAAAGATAAGCTCTATTTTTGACTAGGAGCAAAGCACCCCCCAGGGTACTGTGAGAGTTTAGTGGCATTTTCTAGAGTGAAAATACAAACTTGACTAGCGCAATTAAAACACTAATTTACCAAACACTAATATATCAGGATTCTTCCGATTTATTTGTTGTTAGTGAGTTTTATTAGCCAAGATTCTACTAAATTGACATAAAACTCTCAAAAATTCACTTACATAAGTGTAAAATTAGCGCTTTCTCTTTAACTTTTACAGGAGTTTCACAATGGACGCTATATTGTTTTGGAATGATATTGCCTTAACAGCAGTAGCAAATGACCACACTGGATCGCCAGCACCTCTCGAACAAGGGGGACCAACCAGAACCTCACGAGCATTGGCAATTGTTCATGTCGCCATGTTTGATGCTTTTAATTCAATTGACCGTTCTTACACGCAATATTTAGCTTCTGTATCGTCGTCTAGTAGTGCATCTAAAGAAGCAGCTATTGCTCAAGCTGCGTTTGCAACCTTAGCAGCTTTATACCCAAGACAATTGGAAGTTTTCACTTCTAAGTTCAATGATTTTTTAGCATCAATTCCACCAGGAGAAGATCGCGATGAAGGCATTAATATTGGAGCTGAGGTAGCAGATCGCATTCTTGTCGATCGCCGCCAAGATGGTTCTCAAGCTGATATGCCATATATTGCAGGTATCTTACCAGGACAGCACCGTCCCGATCCGCTAAATCCCAATCAAGGCTTTACAACACCTCGTTGGGGAGGCGTCAAGCCATTTGCTTTACCAAGCGTCGTAGAGTTTCGTTCGGAAGCACCACCAGCACTTAACAGTGCTCGGTATACCCAAGACTTCAACGACGTAAAGGCGAATGGAGCACAGAACTCAACAACTCGCACGGCAGATCAAACCGAAATTGGCATTTTCTGGGCATATGATGGAACTCAAGGAATTGGGACACCACCCCGACTGTATAACCAAGTTGTGCGAGCGATCGCAGTTCAAGAAGGTAACGATCTCAGCGAAAATGCTCGCCTATTTGCATTAGTTAATTTGGCAATGGCTGATGCGGGAATTCAATGCTGGGATACAAAATATTTCTACAGCTTCTGGCGACCTATCCTTGCTGTTCGAGAAGCAGATGCAGGCAATAGCCCTACAGGACAAGGAGATGGTAATGTAAACACAGTCGGAGATCCTCTGTTCGTGCCGTTGGGAGCACCTAATACCAATGCACCACAAGGCAGTATAAACTTTACACCCAACTTCCCATCCTACACATCCGGACACGCTACCTTTGGCGCTTCCTTGTTCCAAACCTTAATACGTTTTTACGAAAGTGATACTATTTCTTTCAAGCTCATATCTGATGAATTTAACGGTATCAATAGAGATGTTGATGGGTCAGTAAGACCAATGCGCGAGCGAACATATGACTCCTTTACAGAGGCAATGTTAGAAAATGCTCGCAGTCGGGTTTATTTGGGAATTCATTACCAATTTGATGCTGATGAAGGAGTGAAAGCAGGAACAAGAATCGCCGATTATGTGTTTGACAATTATCTCAAGCTCGTATAAATGAGTTAGCTTTTTGTTAGTTATTATGTACTATTGAAAAGCATATACAATCGCACTCGAAGTTTTTTAGGCTTACGGGTGCGATCGTAACTTTAGGGACTTCCAAATAAAAAAATATCCAACTTTACTCTTGTGGTGCGGGCTTCTAGCCCGTCCCATGCTAGTGGCGAGCTAGAAGCCCGCACCACATTTTGGGGGAATTTATTTCTTGGACATCCCTTACTCAGAATTTTTATAAAGATTATTGTCAAGAGAAATTCCTTTATTGTTATCAGTGTTAATTTAGTGATTAAAGCTAATTACTTTTTTAACTAAGCATATTAGCTTAGCTTTTGTCATCTTTATCCAGTTTTTCCTTCATTTAGCAGGGAAAAAAGAGCAATGTATTGTATTGGAGATGATAGCTATGGGAATGGTTATATTGGTAGGTTGTTGTTTTTTATGGCTTATTGGCTTATCACTTCTAGCAGAAATCTGGTTTTTTGAAGAAGAACAAAATTTGTAACGAAAATTTAAGGACATTAAGGAAATTATAGATAACAAAAAAGCGCTCCTCTATGAGGAGCGACTTGTCTATCTAAACTTTAATTCAGCATTACTAACAAACTGACCGTGCTACCTAAACTTAACCGTTGATAGCAGGAGCTTCAACTGCTGCTAAGTCGAGAGGGAAGTTGTGAGCGTTGCGCTCGTGCATTACTTCCATACCCAGGTTGGCGCGGTTGAGGATGTCTGCCCAAGTACCGATCGCACGACCTTGTGAGTCAATCACGGACTGGTTGAAGTTGAATCCGTTGAGGTTGAACGCCATGGTGCTGATGCCCAGTGCGGTGAACCAGATTCCAACTACTGGCCATGCTGCCAAGAAGAAGTGCAAGCTCCGGGAGTTGTTGAATGATGCGTATTGGAAGATAAGCCTTCCGAAGTAGCCGTGTGCTGCGACGATGTTGTAGGTCTCTTCTTCTTGTCCGAACTTGTAACCGTAGTTCTGAGACTCGGTTTCGGTTGTTTCACGAACTAAGGAGGAGGTGACCAGAGAACCGTGCATTGCACTGAACAAGCTGCCACCGAAGACACCTGCTACACCTAATTGGTGGAAGGGGTGCATGAGAATGTTGTGCTCTGCTTGGAACACCAACATGAAGTTGAAGGTTCCACTGATTCCCAAAGGCATACCATCACTGAATGAACCTTGTCCGATGGGGTAGATCAAGAACACTGCTGTTGCTGCTGCTACAGGTGCGCTGAATGCTACGCAGATCCAAGGACGCATTCCTAAGCGGTAGGACAATTCCCACTCACGACCTAAGTAGCAGAAGACGCCAATCAGGAAGTGGAAAACAACTAACTGGTAAGGACCACCGTTGTACAACCACTCATCCAAGGAAGCTGCTTCCCAAATGGGGTAGAAGTGAAGACCGATGGCGTTGGAACTTGGAACAACTGCACCGGAGATGATGTTGTTGCCGTAGAGTAATGAACCTGCAACAGGTTCGCGGATACCATCGATGTCTACTGGTGGTGCTGCGATGAATGCGATGATGAAGCAGATAGCTGCGGAAAGCAGTGTAGGAATCATCAATACGCCGAACCAGCCGATGTAGAGGCGGTTTTCAGTGGAGGTGATCCACTCACAGAAGCGCTCCCACACATTTGCGCTTTGGCGCACCTGGAAGGTTGCTGTCATGATTTTATAATTGCGGTTGTTTTTTATGAATGAATCAGGCTTTTTGTGCGCCTGTCACTTTACTTTACAATCATTTACTGAACTTTACAATACCCCTCTATTTATTAGAAGTGATTTGAAATATTAGCTTGAGTTATGATTCATGAGTTGGCTGAGGCAGAGACAGATATCGCGTCCAAGTAGCACCCAAACAGGAATGTATCTACTTAAAGGGGACAACTACTTAATGCCCTGCGTCGGGGAGAGATTGCGTCCTTGCGGATTTGGTTTGATGCTATCTAATTCAAATTCGATTCTCAAAACCTTGGGCATACTAGTTTGGATACGACTCGCATCTACACGTTAGCCCCGATAGAAGGTTTTAATTAAACTATGGAAATCAACTGGCAAAGATTAAACCTAGACAATATCCCCGCAGTTTCTGGTATATACGCTTTCAAGTATAGTGAACGCTGGCTTTATATCGGCAAGGCTAATAATCTTTTAAAAAGACTGGGCACTCAGCACTTACCACTCCAATTTGCCTGCAAACACTTCCCAGACACCGAGTTTCTTTACTGTCTTTCAGACTCCCCATTAAGGCTGGAACGACAGTTACATAAAGAACTAAGTCCTGAATGGAACGGGGGCACATCCTTTGAGACTGTTTTATGGGAACAAATGTATGCGGCAACTGGGCTGCACTGCCAAAGCGGATACAATTTTCAGACCATCAAAGATGAACAAGCGTTCTGGCAAAATTTAGCTATTTATCACCCTGAACGGTTTGAAGCTTATTCTTCCAGACACTTGGAAGTGTTAGCTCAAGCAATCCGGGGACAGTATCACACGGGAAATAATCTCGAGAGCACTCAACTCCATGCGAAAGCAGCAATAAATTCACTGTGACGGCACTTCGTCTTGAGAGATGGTTAGCTAGCGGTGCTTACTCCACGGGGAAATTTCATCGGGGGTGTAAATCCTTGCCTCTCCCTGTTTTTTCCCACTCGCAATTATACAGTAAATATACTTATCTCCTACCTGAGTCACTTCCAAATACCTGCCTTTGTCTGGATGACTGTCGCGGGTTACTGTCACCTTTTGCCCTACCTCAAACCCGTGGATTGGGAGTGTTTCATTTGAGGGGAGAGGGGAACTGGTAGCGTTCTCCCCAACGGGTGCCTTTTGATCGCTCGAAGAGTTATCTATTTCGGGTGTGTAGACCTGTGTATTTAACTGCGTAGACCTCAAATCCTTGTCCTGAGAGGATTGTGTAGGAGTGTAGACCTGATGAGGGGGGACATCATCACCACAACTTTTTGATGTTTGTGCTGATGAGTCAACTTCTATTGGTGCTCTTGAAGATGTTTGATGAAAATTTTCTGCCCGCGATAAAGGGGGGGTTAAGCCTACACAGTCTACACTCTCCTTATCAGGTAAGGGTTTCCGGTCTACACAGGGGTCTACAGAGGGTCTACACACCCGAAACTCTTCTACATTCCCTCCTAAGCGATCGCTAATTCGGGGTGCAAGGTCATCTGAGTGTCTGAAACTGACGCCGTAAATTCGCCAGCCGTTGCCTTGTCTCACTGCCCTGACTCCGGACCAGCCAATTTCTCTACAAAGTTCTAAAAAGTGTCCTCGGAAGTTGTTACGAGAGAAGGGGGATTTTGAATTGTTGTCCGAGCACATCTGGAGGTAAGCACCATAGAGAGTGCTTCGATTGTTGCCTTCTCCGCCCAACGTGATGAAATCATTGGCGCTCTCAACCAAACATTCCTCCAGAAAAAGAGCTACCGAATCATTCTCGGTTTTGTGCAACCACTGCTGCCGTTTAAAATCTGGAATAGCTGCGTCACCAGTTCCCCGAATCAAATCCGTTACCTGTTGGTCTGGCATTGAGAGCGCTAGAGCCATGATTGCCCCTACCTCAGATTGCATTTTTTGCTCTATGCTTGTGTCCCTAGTGGGTAGTGCCACAGGAAAATCTACCAAGCACTCACGCCGAGCAATACCTGTTGTGTCTCCATAGAATTGATAGGAGTTACCTAGTATGACGATGCTGCCATAAAACTTACCGTTTGCTTGTGGCTTGTAAATTGGGCGATAGGGGATGCTATCACCTCCTGTGAGACTGAGCAACCCAGAGTAATCGCTCGCTTGTTTCTTCTCGTCAGGACAGATGACCAACTGCTTGTCGATGATTGCGGCAATGACGTTATCCTCTCCTAGCTTGTTAAGCTTGGCACTAGCACAATTGGGTTTGCCTACCATTGACTCCAGCAGCCGTGCGAATGCCCCTTTGCCCGCTCCAGGAACACCAATCAACAACACAAACATTTGCAAGTCGAAGAATCTGAATTTTAAAACTCCGTTGCAAATTGCCAACAGTTTGAGAACTTTTAGCGGGTCTCCTTGCTGGGAATGCATCGCCCAACTATAAAAGGTAGGGGAATTGATTCTCAGTTGTTCCAGCAGTGTAGATGTGGGGTCAATCGCCACCAGCTTGGGGTAATTGTGTTCCAAGCAGTTTGTAAAACCGAAGCCGGGGGAGTGAGAGTGAGTTTTACCCGTCTTTACCTCCAGCACGCAGTCATTAAAAGCAATCCACTCCATGCGGTTGAAGGTCATCCACTCCCGTTCTAGCAGTTCTACCTTGAGGAACTTCACCACGTTCTCAACATAAGAGAAAGTGCCATAATCAACGTTGGGCAACGCTTCCAAATCTCGGTAGACGGCTTGAGTAAACACTTCATCAGGAGCCGCCCTCCACACCTTATCCCAATGTCGCCACGTTTGGCGTTCTAGGTCATACTTCCACTGTTGCCGATAGCGTTCTACAAGTTCTTTGGCTGCACGCCTGGGGGGAAGTTTTTTCTGTAACTCTTGCTTGTCGCCGCGTGAAAACTGCCTTGACAGTTTGGCTACAGCCTCCTGATATACTGCGTCAAGAGCACCACTGCCATTGTTTACCACTAGGTCGTCAATTCCCTTCCCTGCTTCTGGGTTCCATACAATATCAGCTGTCTTACACCCAATTGATGTTAAAACTGTCCGTCGCCTTTTGTTGCCAGAAGCTACCGCTAATTTAGCTTTGTGCTTTTCATCTTGGTCGAATGCGGATAACCAGATACTACCGGGAAAGGCGAATTGCTCTAAGTCGGGGATTAAGCTCTTGACTATATTATCCCCGTCCTCATCTTTAGTCTTGACACCACAGCTACAACCATAAAGAGCGATGCCAACATATCCATTCGACAAAAGACATAGCCCTTTCTTGCCTCCTTCTGTGGTGACTCTTGGGATGTCGGTTTCTCTCAACCATTCCCAAAAACTCCCCTCAAGAGGAACTTCTATACCATATCGAGTAGCTATCCGCTTCCTAATATTTTCTGGTATTGGGGGCAGGAATGCGCGATCGCCTATGCCCTTGGGAGCTAAATAAGTGTAAGGGCGTTGTTTGCCCTCATCCCAAACACCGACAACGGCTTGCCAGATAGATCCGTCTTCATTTTTCAGAAGAGCAGCGTAGAATGGCTCGTTGGCTTGATGCCTAAAGCGCTTGTAATCCCAGTCGAGCGCTTCATGAATTGGGGCAACGACTTCTCCCCCATAGTCGCACTCGATATCTTGGTGAAATTCTACGCACGCTTCAAACAATTCGGGGTCAATGGCGCTACCTTCAATAAACATGGAGCGAACGAATTCTTGGAAGTCTTCAAAGCTCTCAAACCGATTGCGAGTGATTTGAGTTGTTTCAATTGCTACTACCATCTCTACCGCCCTCCCCTGAAAACAATGGCTTGACTTGTACCCGGAGCGATCGCGCCCAAAAGTTCTTCAACACGGGGCGAAACTTTCACACTCTCGACAGATTGACAGTGAACGTTGCACCACCTCGGGTCAAGTAAGCGCTTCTGGAATAGTTCTTTTCTGTGATGCGTGTCTTTCTGATGGGTTTTGGGCGCGATCGGGTTGCCAACGGTGGCATCTGACGCGATCGGGTCGAGCTTGGGTAATTGTGGTTGTAGCGTGTGGTCAGAGTTTCTTGAATTGTCAAGTGGGAAATTCATTTTTAGCTCCATTGCTTGAAATCGAGGCAATGTAGCGGGTTTGTGCGTCTTAATCTCTGGTATCTACTGCAAGATTGTCCTTTATCTCAGATTTCTTCTACAAGTTGCGATATTTTAAGTCATTTTAAAAAATCAAACGATGTGCGAAGAACAATATCACTTTCTTTCCAAAAAAATGGCAGCAGAAAGCGACAAGATTGACAGAACCTTGTAAGATAGTTTTAGGGATTATAAGCCCGCACAAATTCGCGAGGGACACTTTAGGCTAACCCGCAAGGAAGCCTTAAAGGGAAAAACCCCCACTCCGCAGGGCACCCGCCTCAGGAATACGGGATTCAGCTTACTTCCTGGAAAATCCTAACAGTACTCGGTTTCCGACTCCACTGACTGATTGGGTAACAGAAGAAGATTGAAAGCCCGTTTCTTGATTTGGTTGTAAAGAATATCATATCAGCGAAATAGCCGCCTTTTGTAAAAGGTGGCTATTTTAGCTGGAATTTTTTTTTGTTTGCTGTATTTCATGGCACTCACCTCCCGATTTAAGTTCGCTTCTATCTTTTAGCCAATCGATCCTATGCCATTAGTGTAGAAAATGGCATCTAGCACGGACGCCTGATTTTTTCAGGCAAAAAATCAGTATCAATCAATTGAGAAATAAAATTCCATTTCGTCAGCCATAGATTTCATCCTTAAAACTGGTTTGTTTGCCTTCAAAAACACAATCGTAGGGCAGTTCCTTGACTCCAGTTGGTTCAAAGTTTGTGTAGGGTGTGTAGACCTGTGTATTTAGCTGTGTAGACCTCAAATCCTTGTCCAGACTGGATTGTGTAGGAGTGTAGACCTGATGGGGGGGGACATCATCACCACAACTTTTTGATGTTTGTGCTGATGAGTCAACTTCTATTGGTGCTCTTGAAGATGTTTGATGAAAATTTTCTGCCCGCGATAAAGGGGGGTTAAGCCTACACACCCTACACTCTCCAAGTCTGGTAAGGGTTTCAGGTCTACACAGGGGTCTACAGAGGGTCTACACACCCTACACTCGCGATCGCTAATTCGGGGTTAGGGAGAACCAAGCAGGAAAAGCGAAGCAACAAAGTAGTATAATAACGTTGGTACGGCAAAGCGAAATTTCGTGGAGGCACGACCATTTACAGCAATTATCTATTGAGAAATTGCTAGTTTTCCTGGGGTTTCCGTAGACAAAAGTTTCTACGACTCATTGAGGACGCCAGTATGCCTGGGAACGTTGTGGAGCCTTTGGGTTTCATGGCGCAAGATTCCCCAACCATAATCTCCGATTTGGTTGGGGTGCGTTCAAGCGAGGGATGCTTTAGGCTAATCCGTAAGGAAGCCTTAAAGGAAACACCCCACTCCGAAGAGCACCCGCCCCCAAGAATACGGGATTCAGCTTACTTCTCGGAAAACCCTAGTGACCTCCCAATCTCCAAAGAAAGCTGTGAGTGCTAGCGCCAGGAAACTTCGGGTCAACAAATGGTTCAATCCGGTGGTACTCCCTCAATCTATAGCCCGGTTGAGGGATTGGGCGTTCTGACGAATCAAAATCTCAGCAGAACCTTTTTTGATACACTAGGAACTAACCCGCTTTCAACCAACAGTATCAAGCAGATTCCGCAATGTGGCTACAATACGGGGTAAGTGAAGATGGAGCGCTTGTTTTCATTGATGACGTGCCAAAGGGCAAGACTCAACTGCACTGTCCGTACTGTGGGGGCGATCTCACTGCCAAAAAAGGCACTCGAAAAGAACACCACTTCGCTCACTCAGGGGAAACCTGTCGGGAAGTTTCGCGCTCAACTGACATACATACACTACCACTCTTCGATAAATTTCACCTAGAACTTACAGGCAAAGAACTCGAGCAGTTGGAGAAGTTTTGGAAAAAAGGTTACTGCTCGATGATCCGCACTTTAGAAAGCCAAAAATTACTGCAACGGAACGAGTACGCGGGTAAATTTGGGAGATACGAGTTAACCAAGCTAGGCAAAATCCCCTTGGGTCAATTGTCGCTGCAACTGTTCAACGAAATCCAAGAACCGTTGATTGAAAAAAAACTCCGTGACTTACAGAGATCGGTACTTGATGCCTATGATGCCGATTCTCCACTGCTTGTTGAAAAACTAACCGACCTCAAAATCTACAGAGCACAGCTTCAACGCATACTCGCCAATACCCTCTACTTTCTGTTGATACAAGCTTCGGGAGAAACTTTCTACAAAATAGGAGTGACTCGCCGCCCGGTTCAAGAGCGAGTTACAGAGATACAAAACCAGTTGCGCTCTCAATTTCAACAAGTCACTATCAAAACCTTGGGGACTTGGGAACACAGAGGTAATGTGGAACTCTATTTCAAACACAGATACCGAGATTTCAACTATATACACGGCACGTCAACTGAGTACTACAAGTTTGATGAGGCGACGAGTGTATTGATGGACTTGCGGCGGATGAAACCCAAAGTCCTGACTGAAGTGGAGACGGGCATTCTCAACGGCGAACCGGATCAAGTGGAAGTCGGAATCCAAGCCGACCAGAAAGCAACCCAACGTTCCCAGGCAATTAGGACGGGGATGAGCAGGGCAAAACTTTGGGGAACTCATGTCGGTCGCCCAACTGAGACAGATGAAGATTTCTTGCAAAAACCCTCTTCTCAAAAAGTCATCTCTGCACTTTATGAAGGACTGTCTTTGAGGAAAGCAGCCGAGAGAACAGGTGTTGCCCTGAATACGGTTCAAAAGGTCAAGAAGCTGCTCCTAGAGCAAACCGGAGTAAACCACAAGCCATTTTGAGAGAGCTTCATCCAAGCCAATCGCTTTGTTGAAGGTGCTTCTTGAATTTACTGGCTGATAGGATGATACAAACCATCATCCTTATACCGCCAACCCGTTTTACTTGTATCCCGACCTCGAGACCACTTCTCAAACTCGACTTCGCTCAAACTTTTCCTTTGTTTGATTAGGGTGGATACATCAACTGCCAATCGGCGAGCTAAATTTTCTTCAGTAAAGGGCTGAAGTTCGAGAGCTTGCGGTACGTAGGGATTATTGTACGGTGTTCTGTATCCCTTTCTTTGACCGTACTGTTTCTGCACAACGGCTGATTCCAGTATGGTGAGCTTGAGTGTAACGGCTTCGAGTTTCTGTTCCAAACTGCCCAAGGATTTCTCTAACTTTGCTATCGATTTGCTGTCAGTCGAGCGATAGCGAAGCGCTGCTGCCGGAGGCAGATCGCTGTCAGCCAATCGGGATTCCAATTCTTCTACCCTTTCGACTAACTGTCTTACTGCTTCACTATCAGTCCCAAAATCGATATCACTATTGCTATCAAGATTTGCTATCAAATCCTGTAACCCTTGAAGCAGGGCTTTGGTATGACCTTCCCGGTGCAGTCGAGCCAACTCCTTCACCACCGGAATCAGCACGGTGGGGACGCGGAGCATTTGACTGGGTGGGAACTGTTTCTCTTGAGATTTCAACGCTGACCTACCTTGATAGCATTGTTGCTTGCAATCATGCTATCAGAATAGGGCTACCAAAATTCAAACCATTGTTGAGTCACCAGCTTCTATCCGTACCAACCTCATGGGCATCTACCTTAATAAAGCGGTAGTCCATATCCGCCTAGTAGTTTGAACTCGAACCCTCGAATAATATTTAAAATTTTTTATATTTTTCTGCACACAAATCGTTAATTGTTAGTTACTATTATAAAAAATTCAATTTTTAGGATAGTAAATCGTGGTCAGACTCGATCTACCCACACTTGAGCAAATTTCTGCGGGTCTAATCAAGGTTCAAGCGCAGCGAGGGAAACTTTATCCTTACCCTCAAGACTTGCAACTGGGTTACGACAGAGTAGTTTTGGCGTTTCTAGTGGGTGGTAAAGCTCTTGATGTACCGAAGAGTGTTCCGGAGTTTTACGAGCTCTGCGAACAGCCCTTTGAAGAATGGGGAGTGGAAATTGACGACGAAATAGACTCAAGCGACTCTTTGCTTTTTTTGGGAGAACCTACAGAATTAACGATTGAATTAGCAGAAGCTTTTGGCGGGAGTGTACTGAGCCAAGAGCAAACGAAAATTGCAACAGCATTACTGCAACACTGTCAGTCACACCCACAAGGGGTACAAATTTACACCAAATTCCGAAGGTTTATTATAGAGCATCCCGTTTTGTCGAACCAGGAGTTTGTAGAAGCAAAAGGGTATTTTGGACTGGGGGTTGGGTTGTCGGATTTGTTAGATGAGTGCTACGAACCTGTACCCAACTGCTACGAGTTAGAGGGAAACTTCTATGCCTGCCCGTACTGTCATGCGCTGGCTGGAGTAAATTCGCAATCCGCTGTCATTGCAAACTCTAGCTGTAACCGTTGTCCACCCGGACGCAGGCTTAAGCGCAAAGTAAAATTACCAAGTGACTGCCTAAAACTCAAGCGTGGCATCGAACGCTTTTGGTTTTACCCCGGACGTGCGGAAATTCAACTCTTTAATAAGTTAGTAGACTTGGGGTTGAAAGTTGAACTTTATCCAGAGTGCGATCGCTATGATTTGAGAATTACGTTTACTGATGGCGAGGTATGGGCACTTGATTTGAAGGATTACTCTAATCCCTATCTATTAGTAAGGAATTTAGGTGATGAACCAATACCGAGCGAACCATCTTGGGATGTTGCGTATATTGTCATCCCTGCGGAGCGGAAAAAAGACCGTCCTGCTTATTTGAAAGAACTAAAATCACGATGGCGGTGGGAGAATGTTAAACCCGTCTTCGACGATGCAGTTTTTGCACTAGCCAGGAAAAAAGCGGGTGTGGTGAGAGAGGACGTGCAAGCCAGCGACACTAGCGCTCTCAGTGATACAAATCTTACGGATAGTAATCAAAGCGACACTGGTGAAGAGGGCGATACACGTCCTACTAAAAGTAAACGGGGTGAGGAGAAAAGTACGAAGCGCAGTAAAAGTCCCACTAAAAATAAGGGAAGAAAGACATGAGAGAAACAAGGTCTTGGCGCTACAAAGCTACAAAATCCCTGCAAAAACAAACAGATTTACATAAAGACCAAATTGAAGCGTTGCTCGATTTGGAACTATGCCTGTTTGCTATCGAAAAGTTAGGTGTTACTTCAGAACTTGAAACAGCAATTTCTGTATGGCTACTAATATCCAATCGATTTTATCTGTTTCCGCGATTAGCTTCGTTGATACAGACAACAGAAGCGAAGAGAACACTATTTAATCTTAGGCAATTGGTTCCCTACTTGACCAACCAAGATGTCACAGAACAGTTGATAAAAGTATACAGCCAACTTCCCTCAAAGTACCGAGCCTACGATGTTGATGATAAGACTTACCGGTTCTCCCGAAAATCCATGCCTTCTATCTGGGGCAACCGTTTTGAGGTTTTTGAAGACTTGCTTGGTAATAAACTAAAATATCGCCAGCGAACTGTTAAATATGCCGAGCCAGGTAAAGAATATCGCTTTCGCTCTGGAGAAAACACTTACAGCGTCAGAATTCCAGAGGATTTGCCCTTATGCCAAGGCAAGATTATATCAGTACACCGCGAGAATAATAAAGCAATCTCTGTCACACGTCTTGAAATGGAGTCAGCTGCAAATCTTTTAGATAAATGCTGCGGGAAAAACCATAAAGGGCGTTTGCAGGATATCATCCTTGAGCATTTTCAAGGCATGGGTTTTGTAAAAAGTGACACAATAGTGTTCGACGGAGTGAAAAACTTAGTTGGGCTGCTAAATGCAGGTAAATCGACACTAATTGATATTTTGACTGTAGCGGTAGCAAAAAAAGGACACCGAGTTGGCATTGTTTTTAACGAAGTTGTGACCTGCCTAAGAATGGCTTGTCTGCTTAAAAAAGTCGGTTTACGAGTATCGGTAGTCATTGGTCAAAGGAGTCGAAAAGTTCATCTTGAGAACTGGCATAGTGTAGATGGTGGAATGGATGGCTTCACGCACTTATCTACAGCTTGTCCCTTAAGCCAATACTTTCAGCCCTCAAATCCTCCTTCCCCTCCATGCTTCGATTTAAGAGAAGTAAAAAATTCGGACGACAGTGATAACAGTACCAGCAATACTAATAGTGATGGTGGTAGCACCAGTAATAGCAACGGTAATGATAATGGGGATGGTGTAAGAGTTTGTCCTCTGATTGGGCAGTGTCCTCGACACCAAGACGCTAACGAACTGGCAGACTCAGATGTCATTTTGACTACAGTAGCTGCAGCGATATTTACTCGTCCGCTACCGCACGTAAGTCCGCAATCAATTACTTACTATGAACTGATGTACCGCACTTGCAGCGTCGTGTTTTTCGACGAATGCGACAAGGTGCAATCTAACCTCGACTCAACATTTTTACCCGCAATCAAACTAATTGAGAGGGGGAGTAATGGATTTCTCGACCAAGTAGTAACATGGACGAGAGCAACTAAGCTGCGTAATTCCAGAAACGACCTACGGCAGCTGACTTTTGGGCAGTTCAATCATGCTCTGCAAAATGCTGATGCGCTTGTTGATAATATCTGCACGCAATTGCAACTGTCCCCAGAAGAAAGTGAGTGGCTAGCAGAGAAATTCTTTACCTGTTCGTCTCTAGCTAGATATTTTGTATTAAAAATTGCCAAAGCTGAGGGCATAGATACTGAGTCATCTACTTTCATTCTTGATAAAAATCCTATTTATCAGGAGTTAGCTGATTTCCTGCTAGGCGATTGGAAAAACTCCTGGCTTGCTGAGTATGCAATGAGACTAAAGAGTGAAAACTACCAAGAACAGCAGGAAACAATTGCAAAGATACAAAATGAACTTACTAAAAAAGGCTGGCTGAAGGCAATTAAAGATAAGTGGGAATTTTGTAGCAAGTTTGCATTGTTCCTAAAATTAGTCCTTTTCGTGTCATTTTTTCAACAAGCAATCAAAACTGCATACGGGCTTGAACAACAAGTAGACGGAGCCGACGAAATCGTTTTCTTCAACCGCATTCCACGGGACTTTTACGGGCTAATACCGGGGCTAGCATCCGGTTTAGTTTGCGGGTTCAAGCTGGAACGGCAGGAGAATCAATTGACACTTTGGTACTTCCAAGCACTGGGGCAAGGGCGCTGGCTGTTGGAGAATTTTTCCCATGTATTTGCCCTAGAAGGTACCCAAGGAGCGCACGCTTTGTTACTAAGCGGTACAAGTTGGGCGGGGCTAAGTCCTGAATATCATGTCGAACGCCAAGTTGATTACTTGCTACGTCCAAAGGTTAAGAAGGCTATAGAGGCGATTTCTGAAAGTAGTTTTCACTTCTCCCCTTGTTTTTATCCTGATGGTCAACCCGTGCGCGTTTCTGGGGCAATAGGGGCAACAAGTAAGGAAGAGGGGTTGTTGCAAATAGTACGTTCCTTACTTCGTCAAACCGACATTTTGCAACGTGATTTTGATGCGCTACCTGAAGGTAGGAAGCGTTTAATTTGGTATGTCAATAGTTACGAGCAAGTTGATTTCGTTTACAAGATTATTCCAAGTATTGATACTAGCTCGTATTGGAAAGAGCGGGTAGCAGCTTTAATTTCGCGATCGCCACTTGAGGAAATTGACGAATCTTTGATTTCTCGCAGTAATGTTGAAAATTTTGCTGATACTAATCGAGCGATTTTGATTGCACCGATAGCAGCGATTGGGCGGGGTAAGAATATTTTAAACGAGGAAGGGCTGAGTGCATTTGGAGGAGCATATTTTCTGGTTCGTCCGCATCCCGCACCCGATGACCTCGATTATAAATTTCGACTGGCATTGTGGAGAGAAAGAAAAGCTATAGCAAAAGAGAGGGAAGGAAACTTTATTGAGGTTTGCGACTCTTGGCGTAGCGAAGGCTATGGCATCTTTCTCAAAAGTCTTGACACAGAGTTGCGGTATTCCTACAAGGGGCTATCCAAAGAAGTACGCGAAGGACTGATTTGGAGTTTGATGGTGCTTACCTGGCAAGCTATTGCCCGAACAATTCGCGGCAACCAGCCAACCTTAGTTCGTTTTATCGATACAGCATGGGCACCAAACCTTGCTGATAAAAAGCCTGAAACTGAACAAGATTCCTTACTTAAAGGATTTAAGTACGTTCTGCAACCGTACTTTGCCAAAACCAGAACAGGCTTTGATGCTCGCGACATCGCGCTAGTGCGATCGCTTTACGAACCGTTTTACCGTGCTTTGGAGAAAATAGATGGCATCTAAACCTAATTCGATACAATTGTTTGCTCTGCAAGTTCCGGCACAGATATCACTGCCGTTTAAGTTATACTCACTAATCGTTCCACAAGATTGGAAAAAATTACTTAACAAATTGCAACAACGGAAGAATGGGAAAAGTTACATTTCGCTACCAGTAGAGTGCCTTAATCATGCACTTCAACTTTTATTAGACGATGAAATTTTATTCCCTTCTAAAAATGCATTTAAGTTGACATCAAATGCTAATTGGCTGTATACCAAAACTGACAATGTGTCCACTAACTACATTGCAAATGTTGTCAAAACATGGTTACGAATTTCTCTTCAAAATGCTAAAGATTTGACAGAAGCTGATATTGCAGAAATTAATTCACTATCTGGTGATGATTTGCACTTTGAGGAAGTACAACTTCCGGAAAAAGTGTGGGAGCTTGAGGATGGTCAGTTAAAAATTAACCCGTTATACTACAATCTGATCCCGTATCTTTTAGCTAGTGCAATAGCATCTGAACCCCTCAAACTCATTGATCCCACGACTGGCAAGGTATTCAAAGAAGTAGTTTTTCGCTCTTGTGCTGTTGATAATGGTGACGTTGCAGAACTTATTAGCTGGGCACCGGAATTAGAAATTAAAGAGGTGACAAATAAAGAGACGAGTAAAAAGAACAAGACAACGCATAATTACTCTTACCTTATAAACTTTGCGCTTCACTATACCGCCGATGGAAAACCATACGTAAGTTGTAATTATGGTATACGGCGTTGGGTAAATTGGGAATTAGGCTTTTTATCTTCGCGTGTAACAGTTTATGTCAGTCCAACAAATTCTACAAGATTTGCACCCTGTCAATTAAAATTCGTGAAAAAGAAAAAGGATGCTCATGATAAGAAAAATGGTGACAAGAAAAAAAATATTGATTTTGAAGGGCATCTCGCACGTTTAATCAGCGAACTTAACTTCCGAGATAAGTTTACAGCTTTAGAAGTAATAAATAATCCCTGCAAACAAGATGACCTCGCCTGGGGGATAGTATACAACAACACCATGTCTCATTCGCACAATGCTGGGGCTGGATTATTTCCTCAAGACATTGAGATATTTTATAACTGTTGCAGAGAGAAAATACAAAAATTTTTTGGGGACGCATTTCCCACTATAGAAACTTACACACGTTGCGATAACAAGCAAGCTGTCGAAAAAACTAGCACTGAATATAAAGCATTAGGAAAGTTCATCAAATCACATTTTGCTGTTGAAAGCGAAGATATTCCATTCTATATCCCGCCAGATTTGAGACTTATTTTATTATCACAAACTACTGCTTCCAATAAATTAATTCACGCACTCGCATCCAAATACAGCATCAATATGATTTGAATCATAAAATGAACTTTTAACTCACAATATGCTTCAGAAAGTATCAACCATTTTATGCTTCATAAATCAGCGTCAAAGTAGAACACATCTTCCATGTAATACACGGTCAGGGATAAACTAACGGTGTATTACACGGTAGAGTTTATGCTCAGACCGGATATTCAAGGGACGTTTGCGCTTAAAAACGATGATTCCACCGAAGCTCTGGGCATAGCGGCAGAGTGCTTCGGGTGTACCCGAGCAGACTACGAGTAAGAAATAGTAAAAAATCACCTTTCACCATGTATTACACGGAGGGAGAACTGAAAAGTCCGAATGGTTTTCCATGTATTACACGGTAGGGGGAGGATTTTATAGCTCTTTCCAATGAATTTTTCGATGTTCACTGTTGTCCTACAGTATCTCGTTTGGGTTTGCGTTGTCCGACACGCCCCGAAGACTTTTTAGGCGTTGGCTGTTGAGAGGGCGTTTCATCTGTCTTCTGTGCATCCGTGGGAGGTGAGGTAAGATTTGTTTCCAGTGGTGTCTCAGTAATGGAAGAATCAGCTTGTTTTGTCTTCTTACGAGTTTGTTTTTTCTTAGGTGCTGGCTCTATGGAAATTTCACTTGGTGTCGCTTTATCTGTTTCATCATCGCTCTCCTTGGCAGACTTTTTACGAGTCCGTTTCGCTGCTTGCGCTTGTTTGTCAGATTTCTTTGGCGATGCCGCCGCTTTTGGTACAGATGTCGAACCCATACCTATCTGTAGTAAATGCCACAAATGTTCACGGCGACTTTCCATGTAAGAGAGTTTTTGTTCTCCCTCAGTGGTATCCAAAGCCATGCGCTCACATTGGGCTAGTGTGAGCGTATGTTCATGCAGTCGTTCTAAACTCAGAGTATCATGACCATCATGCAATGCTGCTGCCACAGCCCGGATGAGCCAGTCCTTGAGTACCCCAACACAACCAATGGAACGCTCATAAAAATAAAGCCAATGCTGCATTAGCTCCTTGACATCAACATTCATAGGTACTTGC